>NZ_JBHYMC010000019.1:0-116141 GCF_042742535.1 Streptomyces sp. NPDC058880 | reverse complement strand
GCCCCCGCGCAGCCGGTCGAGGAGACCTCCCGGCCCGCCGTCGCGGATCCGGGGCTCCGGTGCCGTGCGGCAGAAGGCCGTTCAGCCTCCGTAGAAGAGTTCCTCGACCACCGCGCGGGCCCGGCGCGTGGTGCGCCGGTAGTCGTCCAACAGTTCGCCGACCGTGCCCTCGGCGTAGCCGAGGTAGCGGCCCACCGCCGCCAGTTCACGGGCTTCGGACGGGAAGGTGTCCCCGGCGCGGCCCCGCACCAGCATCACGGCGTTGCGGACCCGGGTCGCCAGGACCCAGGCCTCGTCCAGGATCTGTGCTTCGTCGGTCGGGATCAGCCCCGCCGCGTGGGCGGCCGCGAGGGCCTCGCGGGTGCGGGTGGTCCGCAGGCCCGGTTCGGCCCAGGCGTTCCGCATCTGGATCAGCTGGACGGTCCACTCGACGTCGCTCAGACCGCCGCGGCCCAGCTTGGTGTGCAGGGTCGGGTCGGCGCCGCGCGGCAGCCGCTCCGACTCCATCCGGGCCTTGAGGCGGCGGATCTCCCGGACGGCGTCGTCGCCGAGGCCCTCCGCCGGATAGCGCAGCGGGTCGATCAGCTCGATGAAGCGGCGCCCGAGCTCCTCCTCGCCGGCGACCGGCTGGGCCCGCAGCAGCGCCTGGCTCTCCCAGGTCAGCGACCAGCGCCGGTAGTAGGCGGCGTAGGAGGCCAGCGTGCGCACCAGCGGGCCGGAGCGGCCCTCGGGACGCAGGTCGGCGTCGATGAGCAGCGGCGGGTCCGCGGTGGGCAGCTGGAGCAGTCGGCGCATCTCGGCGATGACGGTCTGGGCGGCCTTGGCGGCCTCCTGCTCGTCGACGCCCTCGCGGGGTTCGTGGACGAAGAGGACGTCGGCGTCGGATCCGTAGCCGAGTTCGTGGCCGCCGAATCGGCCGACGCCGATGACGGCGAACCGCGTGGGCAGGGTGTCGCCGAAGTGCGACTGGACGGCGGCGCGCAGGGCGCCCGCGATCGTCGCGGCGGTGAGGTCGGAGACCGCCCCGCCGACCCGGTCGACCAGAGCGCCGTGGTCCTCCTCGGCCGGGCTGTCCTCCGTACCGTAGGAGCCGATGATGTCGGCCGCGGCGGTACGGAAGAGCTCGCGGCGGCGCACTCCGCGGGCGGCGGCGACGGCGGTCTCCGGATTCTCGGCGCGGCCCACGGCGGCGAGGACCTCCTGGCGCAGGGCCTCGTGGGTGCGGGGCTGGAGCCCTTCGGGGTCACCGAGCAGGGCCACCGCCTCGGGGGCGCGCATCAGCAGGTCGGGGGCGAGGCGTCCGGCGGACAGCACCCGGGCGAGGTTCTCGGCGGCGGCCCCCTCGTCGCGCAGCAGACGCAGGTACCAGGGCGTCTTGCCCAGGGCGTCGGAGACCTTGCGGAAGTTGAGCAGGCCGGCGTCCGGGTCGGCGGAGTCGGCGAACCAGCCGAGCATCACCGGGAGCAGGGTGCGCTGGATAGCGGCCTTGCGGGTGACGCCGGAGGCGAGGGCCTCCAGGTGGCGCAGGGCCGAGGCCGGGTCGGCGTAGCCGAGGGCTTCGAGACGCTGGCCGGCGGCGCGCGGGGAGAGCCGGGTCTCGCCGGGGGCGAGCTGGGCGACGGCGTCGAGCAGCGGACGGTAGAAGAGCTTCTCGTGCAGGCGCCGGACCACGGAGGCGTGCCGGCGCCAGGCCTTGTTGAGCTCGGCGACGGGTTCGGTGCGCAGGCCCATCGAGCGGCCCAGGCGCCGGAGGTCGTTCTCGTCCTCCGGCACCAGGTGGGTACGGCGCAGCCGGTAGAGCTGGATGCGGTGTTCCATGGCGCGCAGGAAGCGGTACGCGTCGTGCAGCTGGGCGGCGTCGGCACGGCCGACGTATCCGCCGGCGGCGAGGGCGTGCAGGGCGTCGAGGGTGGTGCCGGAGTGCAGGGTGGCGTCGCTTCGGCCGTGGACGAGCTGGAGCAGCTGGACGGCGAACTCGACGTCGCGCAGGCCGCCGGGGCCGAGTTTGAGTTCGCGGTCGACGTGTGCGGCGGGAATGTTGTCGACGACGCGGCGGCGCATCTTCTGGACGTCGGGGACGAAGTTCTCGCGTTCGGCCGCCTGCCAGACCAGCGGGCTTATGGCCTCGATGTACTCGGAGCCCAGATCCTCGTCTCCGGCGACGGCGCGGGCCTTGAGGAGGGCCTGGAACTCCCAGGTCTTGGCCCAGCGCTGGTAGTAGGCCAGGTGTGAGGCGAGGGTGCGGACGAGGGGTCCGTTGCGGCCCTCGGGACGGAGGTTGGCGTCGACGGGCCAGATGGTGCCCTCGACGGTGGTCTCGGAGCAGATCCGCATCAGGTGCGAGGCGAGGCGGGTGGCGGCCTGGAGGGCCTTGGCCTCGTCGGCGCCGTCCCCGGCGGCCCCGCCCTGGGCAGGCGCTGCTGTCGTGTCACCGACGAAGATCACGTCGACGTCGGAGACGTAGTTGAGCTCGTTGCCGCCGCACTTGCCCATCGCGATGACAGCGAGACGGCAGAGCGCCGCGTCCTCGGGGGCGGCGGCGCAGGCGATCCGCAGGGCGGCGCGGAGGGTGGCGGTGGCGAGGTCGGCGAGTTCGGCGGCGGTCTGGGCGACGTCGATGGTGCCGCAGACGTCGCGGGCCGCGATCGAGAGCAGGCAGCGCCGGTAGGAGACGCGCAGGGCGACGGGGTCGTGGGCGTCGGCGAGACCCCGCTCGAACTCGGGAAGGCCGGGGTGCAGGTCGGCGGCCTCGTACGTGACGAGGTCGAGCCAGTCGCGGGGGTGGCGGGCCAGGTGGTCGCCGAGGGCCTCGGAGGCCCCGAGTACGCCCAGGAGGCGGTCGCGGAGGGGTTTGGCGCTGACGAGGGTGTCGAGGAGTACGGGGAGCTCGCCGTCGGGCTGCGCCTCGGCGAGTCGGACCAGCCCGCGCAGGGCCAGGTCGGGGTCGGCGGTCGCCCCGAGGGCGTCGAGGAGGACGGGATCGGCGCGTACGGCGGCGAGCGCCTCGGAGTCGAGCAGCCGGGCGGCTGCGGAGGGGTCGGTGAACCCGCTGCGCAGCAGCCGGATGAAGGTGCTGCTCCTGCGTCCCGGGACCGTCATCCCGCCGCCTCCCGCGGTTGTCGCTGCCACTGCCCTGGCGGGCCTGGGTCGAGCCTAGGGCCTGTCCGGCGGATCATGGCCGTGGCCGCCGAGGTTCACCGTGTCACACCGCCCGGTACGGCCCTTCGCCGCGTCATCGGACCACGCGAGTACGTCCGGTAGGAGCCGGGGCGCCCACCGCTTGGCGATGCAACCGCCCGGATGCCGCGCCCCGGCAGAACGCTGCGGCTACGGCGCCGACAGCCGGAGCAGACGTTCGATTCATCGGGACGTACCATGACGAGGATTATCGGATTATCCGAGTATTTATGACGTCATGGGGCCCGCTCCCCGCCGAACGGCCACGAGGAGCCCCATGTCCGACGGACACCCCCGCCCCGGTCCCACCGCGGGTGACTGGGGCCCGTCGGCGCCGGGCCCCGACCCGACGTACCGGTACGGGGAGTACGGGCCGTACGGGGAGTACGAGCCATACGAGGAGTACGGGCAGCACGCGCAGAGCCAGGAGTCCGAGTCTCACCAATACCAGCAGACCCACCTGCCGTACCAGCACCAACACCCGGATTCCCTGGGGGAGTTTGGTTACGCCGCGCACGGCGGGTGGAGCCCCGAGTGGAGCTCGGGCTGGCCCGAGCAGGGGCAACAGGCGCAACAGACAGCGGAGTTCCAGCAGCCCTACCCACCACAGGAAGCACAGCACGTCTTCCCGCCGCTCCAGGACGGGCAGATCCACACACCTCAGGTCCCCCAACAACACCAGCAGGCATACGAGTTCCCCCACGTCCCCGGGCCCCCGCAGACGTATGAGCCCGACCACACCCGCCCGCCCGAGCAGGCACCGGTCCCCGAGCCCCGCAGCCTGCACGACGCAGCCGAGGACACCCACGGCGGGTCCGCGCGGCCGACGGAGGAGAGCGCGGACCCCGCTTCCGCGCCGCAGCCCCGGCGCGGGCGCAGGGCCGCGCGCCGGGCAGAAACGACGTCGGGCCGGAAAGCCTCCCAGCGGGCCCGCGCAGCCGCGACCGCGCCGCAGGCGCAAGCTCAAGCTCAAGCTCAAGCTCAAGCTCAGCAAGAAGCCGGGGCCCGGACCGAAGCGGGAGCCGCCGCGCGGGGCACGGCGGGGCAGGCCCCGGCCCGCGGACGCAGGGCGGCGCGGCGCGGAACCGGGGCCGGGGCGCCGCAGCGGCTGCGGTGGGCCGGGCTCGTCAAGGTCGTCGCCCTCGGCGCGGCCATCGCCGCCACCGGCATGCTCGTGCTCCGCGGCAACGCGGCCCTCGCAGGCCTCGACCGCTCCCCCGCCCCGCCCGGCACCGTCGCCACCGGCGCCGTCCCCGACCCGGGCCGGGTGGTCCAGATCGTCGCGCACCCCGACGACGACCTGTACTTCATGAATCCGGACCTGCGTTACTCCATAGCCGCCGGCCACCCCGTGACCTCGGTGTACCTGACCGCGGGCGAGGCCGACGGGGTCAACGCCGCCCCCGCCCAAGCGGCTACCGCCCGCCCCGACAAGCCCGCCTACGCCGAGGCACGCCAGAACGGCATCCGGGCCGCCTA
The DNA here is from genome assembly GCF_042742535.1 of Streptomyces sp. NPDC058880. NCBI lineage: Bacteria > Bacillati > Actinomycetota > Actinomycetes > Kitasatosporales > Streptomycetaceae > Streptomyces > Streptomyces sp. NPDC058880. Next base: position 111,485 of record NZ_JBHYMC010000019.1, on the reverse strand, counting down.
CGCCCGGATGGCCACCGGCGACCGCACCAGCGCCTGGAAGCGCACGGTCGTCCCGACGAAGGGCGGCGGCCACGCCGAAGTCGACGTCCTCGTCGCCAAACCCCAGGTCAACCTGGTCTGGCTGCAGATGCGCGAGGCCGGGCACGGCTACGCCGACATGCCTGACAGCCTGCACGGCCTGTGGGACGGCAAGGTCGCCCGGCTGGAGTCGATGCTCTCCTCCGGCACCCCGGTCAAGCAGCGGTTCGCGTACTCCAAGGACCAGGTCGTCCAGACCCTCGTGGGCATCCTGGAGCAGTACCGGCCGACCGCCGTCCGCTTCCAGGACCCGACCCCCGGCCGGTATCCCGACACCAAGCGGTACACCGACCACCAGGACCACTTCTACGGCGCCCGCTTCGTCCAGATGGCCACGGCCGCCTACGCGCAGGACGTCAAGGACCGGCCGCACTTCGCGGTGCAGAACTACGTCGGCTACTTCAACGGCTTCCTCCCCAGCGCACTGGGCCCGCAGGAGGCCCGGGAGAAGCTGGACATCCTCGACACCTACGCCTGGCTGGACCGGCAGAACCACTGCGGCAGCGAAGCCGGTTGCGGCGACCTCAAGGTCTCCGAGCATCCGGCGGGCAACCGCTGGACGGACACCGTCAACTACGCCCGTGGCACCGGAACCGACTGGCTGACCTCTGACCGGGACCACGGCCTGTGGGCCTTCAAGGTGCTCGACGGCCAGGTCGCCGTCTGGCATCGGCCCGGCCCGGTCGGCCCCTGGCGCGGCCCGGACCTGCTGCCCGGCACCGGAATGGACCCGGGCACCGGCGCCGTGACGCTGAAGGACGGCCGGATCGCCGTCTTCGGCACCCGCACCTCCTTCGGGGCCCGGCCCGCCGACTACCGGCGCGAGGTCGTCTACACGGTGCAGACGGCGCCCGGGGCGGACGGGTTCGGGGAATGGCAGTCGCTCGGCACTCCCGAGACCGCGGACCAGACCTGGACCTCCGACATCAGCGCACCGGCCGTTTCGGTCGACGGCACCGGGCAGCCGGCGGCGTACGTCCGCGACGGCGCGCACAGCCTGCGCGGCCGGGTCCAGCAGGCGGACGGCAGTTGGGGCCCCTGGGAGAAGTACGGCGGCGCGGACCTGCACGGCGCCCCGGTGACCGCGACCGACGGTGCGGGGCGGCGCATGGTCCTCGCGGCCACCTCGAAGACGGTCGTCGGCTGGGCGCAGCCGAAGCCGGGCGCCCCGCTGGGCCCGGTCACGGCCACCGGGCTGCCGGACACCGCCCTCCCGCTGACCGCGGAGGGCCGCGAGGGCGGGGTGCGGCTGTGGTTCCGCAAACCCGGTTCGGGCAACGTCCGTACGGCCCTGATGACGGCCGACGACGGCCTGAAGGTCAACAACATGACCGACCTCGGCGGGCTGAACGGCTTCGGCTCGGTGACGGCGAGCGGGCACGTGCTGGCGGGCCGCGCGGCGGGCGGGCAGCTGGGTGCGGAGGTCGGTCCGGGACGGCCGTGGGGGCGCTCGCCGCTGATGTTCCTCGGCGCGCCCTCCTCCACGATGACCGGGAGCAACATGGTCAGCCTGGCGGTGGTGGGGCTCGACGCGCGGCTGTACGTGACCTCGTCGACGGACGCCCCGCACGCGTACCTTGCGCCGTGGCAGCCGGTGGGCCCGCGCAACGCCGCCCCCTAGCCCGCGCCGTGACCGCCGGGGCCTGCCGGGTCGCGGCGTCCGGTGCGGTGGGGCACACGGCGGAAACGCCGCGGCTCGTAGAACTCGTACCGGACGGCATCGGAGCCGGACGGCACCCGCCGTCGCGGCGGTACGTCGTCCCGGGTCTTCTCCGCAGGGCAGGAGTCATCGGCCTGTCCGGTGAACCAAGTTCGCCGATTCGGCCTCTCTCTGACTGCTCGGCGTTTTGTCCTGCCCGGAACGAACCCAAGGCGTACCCAGATGCCCGTGACCCGTCGCCGCTTCGCGGTCCTGCTCACCGTGCTGACCGCCGGCGCCACCGGCCTCCTCTCCGTGGCCTCCGGACAGCAGACCTCCGCCGGAGCCGACCAGGGGAGGAACCCGGCCGCCGTCCTGCCCGCGAGCGTCACCTCCGGGTCGGTGATCCAGGTCGTCGCGCACCCCGACGACGACCTGTTCTTCATGAACCCCGACCTCAGCCGCTCCCTGAGGGCCGGCACCCAGGTCACCACCGCCTACCTCACGTCGGGCGAGTCCGACGGCCGCAACGAGGCGCACGGCCACGCGGCCGACGATCCCGAACAGCCCGCCGACCGCGCCCACTACGCAGAGGCCCGGCAGAACGGCATCCGCTCCGCCTACGCCGAGATGGCCACCGGCGACCGCACCAGCGCGTGGCGGCGCACGGTCGTGCCCACCGCGGGCGGCGGCAGCGCCGAGATCGACGTGCTCATCGCGAAGCCGCAGGTCAACCTGGTGTGGCTGATGCTGCGCGAGGCCCGCAGCACCGGCCAGGACACCCCCGACAGCCTGCGCGGCCTGTGGAACGGCCGGATAGCCGCGCTGGACTCCCAGCTGACCTCCGGGACCCCGGTCAAGCAGGGCTTCTCGTACACCAAGGACCAGCTGATACAGGCGATAGCCGGGGTCCTGGAGCGGTACCGGCCCACGACGATACGGATGCAGGACCCCACGCCCGGCCGGTACCGGGAGAGCGGCCGCCTGACCGACCACCAGGATCACATGTACGGCGCCCGCTTCGTGCAGGCCGCCACCGCCGGCTACGCCGAACAGGTCCACCGACGGCCACAGTTCTCGGTGCAGAGCTACCTCGGCTACCACAACGGCACCCTCCCGCACTCGCTGGACCCGCAGACGGCCGAGACCAAAACCGACTACCTGCGGACCTACGCCTGGCAGGACCACCAGGACTACTGCGCAAGCCCCTCCGGCTGCGGCGACCGCAAGGTCGCCGGGAACCCGACCGGGCGCAACTGGGCCCAGTCGCTGCGCTACACCCGCGCCGACAACTCCTCCTGGCTGACGGAGGGGACGCCCGGCAGCCTCTGGGCCTTCACCGTGCTGGACGGCCGCATGGCCTACTGGCGGCGCGATGCCGCCGGGGTCTGGGAGAGGCCGGTCTTCCTCGCGGGCACCGGCATCGACCCGGGGGCGACCGCCGCCCGGCTGCCCGACGGTCGCGTCGCCGTCCTCGCCACCCGCACCGTCCTCGGCCCCGCCCCCTCGGACTACCGGCGCGAGGTCGTCTACGCCGTCCAGACCGCACCCGACGGGGCGTTCGGCGCGTGGCAGTCACTGGGCACTCCCGAGAAGGGCGACGCCGACGGCACCTCGGCGATCAGCGCCCCCGCGGCCGCGGTGGACGCCCGCGGCCTGCTCACGGTCTACCTCCGTGACTCCCGGCGCACCCTGCGCGCCGCCGTCCAGCAGCCCGGCGGCGGCTTCTCCGCCTGGCAGCGGCTCGGCGGCGAGGACCTGCAGAGCGACCCGGCCACGGCGGTCGACGCCGCCGGGCGGCGGCACGTGTACGCGGCGACCACAACCTCGGTGCTGGCCTGGACGCAGGCGGACCCGGACGGCCCCCTCCGCGGCCCCTCGCCGACGGGTCTGCCGGCCACGACGGTCCCGCTGACGGCCGCCCCGGACGGCGCGGGCGTCCGCCTGTACTTCCGGCGCCCCGACTCGGGGGTGGTGCGGACCGCCGTGGTCACGGCGGGTCCCGCGCCCCGACCGCACGTCTCCAGCGTCACCGAGGCGGGCGGCCGGGCCGGCTACGGCGCGATCGGCGCCGCGGGCCGTCACGTGGCGGGCCGCGCGCACAGCGGCACGGTCAGCACCTCCGGCCTCGGCGGCCCCCCGGCCTGGGCGGAGTCCCGCATGCTCTTCGCCGGCGCCCCGGCGGCCGTCCGGGAACAGGGCGGCACGACGACCACGACGGTCCTCGGCCTGGACGCCGAACTCCACACCTTCGCCACCCCCTCCACCCCCACCCGGCCCGCCTGGCACCGCGCGGTCCGCTGACCGGCGGCGCCGTCGGAAGGCGCCCGTCGGAAGGCGCCCGTCAGGAGGCGGCCGTCAGGAGGGCGTGGATGCGGTCGGGTGTCCAGGTGCCGGCGGCACCGGGGCAGCCGGAGAGGTACTCGGCGGTGTCCTGTCGCGTCCAGGGGCCGGAGTCCAGGAGGCCTGTTGCCAGGTGGCGCAGGTATGCGGCGGAGGGGGTGCGCAGTTCGACGTCGCGGAGGGTCCACGGCGCGGTGAAGGTCACCACGGGGATCCCGTCGATCGTGCCCGGACAGACGAGGGTCTCGTACCGGCCGGGGCCGAGCACGTGCCGGCCGTCCCGCAGCACGGTCGTGAGGTCGAGGTCCGCGCCCGGCTCCCGGGCCATCTCCTGCGCGGCGATGTCGGACAGCTGGCCCGCGGTCACCAGGTGTGCCCGCCCGCGCAGCCGGCCGGGGGCGGTGGGGTCGTAGTAACCCCGCCCGCCGGTCCACACCAGGGACTCGGTGGCGAAGTACAGGCGCCCTTCGAGCTCGACCGGAACGGAGCGTTCGGGAGCCCGGCGGTCACGGCAGCCCGGGTGTGCGTGCGTCGCCCCCGGCGGGACGCCGCCGGCGATGTAGGCGGCGAGGCGGTCCGTGTGCATGTTGGAGCCGTAGGAGGCGTACCAGACGCGCTCGGGGGCGGGGATCGTCCGGATCAGCGGACGAACGGCGTGTACAGCCATGCACGGGTCCTCGGGGCTGCGCGGTGCGGTTTCCACCCGTGCGCCTGCACGCGCCGGGCGGACTTCATGCAGCCCGGCGGGCAAAGTTCTGCCCAAAACCGGTGGCCCCACGCTCCCCGGTCCGCGAACGCCGCGGGGACGGCCGACCTCGCCGTCGGTTCGTCCCCGCGGCGCGGGCCGCCGGATCAGGCACCCAGGTGGTGACCCTTGGCCCACTCGACCTCGCCGTCCTTGAGGCAGGTGGAGGTGTAGACCGGGCCCGTGAACGCCGGGCGGCTGGCGGGCACCGCGGCGAGCGAGGAGCAGTTCGACGAGTAGCCCGCGCGACCGCCGGAGAAGTAGTCGATGTCGACCCCGTCGTTGGCCAGGGCGGCACCGGCCCCGCCCAGCAGGATGCCGGCGGCCAGGACAGACGCGGTGACAGCAGAACGAATACGCATGACTCCCCTAAGGATCTGTGGATCGACGACGCGCGCTCGATGTGCGCGTCGGCCGGTCCAACGCCCGGAGGCACCGCCGGGAACGGCAGTTCACTCCAATGCCAGCGGCTGTATCGTTTCGACATTCCACGCCCCCCATGCGCGCCCCCCGAATGAACCCCGCGTGCGGCCGGCCCGGGCGTCGTCAGTCCCGGGGGTGGAGCGCCACCGGCAACCGGTCGAGCACGATGCCGAACTCAGCGCGGTAGGCGGCCAGCACCTCCCCCTCCGTCGCCAGTTCCACCTCGGTGCGGTCACCGTCCGCGGAGGTGCTGATGAGGGTCCGGTCCCGCAGGGTGATCCGGCCGCCGTCCTCGGTGAGCCGGGAACAGACCGGGCCCCGGGTGAAACCGGACTCCGGGCTGGTGGCGTGCCACCAGGCACCGGTCCGGAAGTCCGCGAGCGCCCGTGGCCGCGCCTCCAGCCGGTACGCCGGCACACCGTCGCGCAGCACGTCGAGATCCCCCACAGCGGCGTCCCCGGCCGCGGCCCTGACGAGGAACACCCCGCCCGGGTCCTGCTGCTCGCCCCGCTCCTCCAGGTCGAGCGGGTACGCACTGTGCTCGCCGAAGCCCACGTCCGCGAGCCATCGCCCGTCGACGCGCAGCGCGAGGTGGTCGTAGGGGACCCCCAGCACGCCGTCCTTGCCGTAGACCCGGGCTTGGAGGAGCTCCACCCGGTGGCCGAGGGCGCTCAGCAACTCGGCGAACGCGCCGTTCAGTTCGTAGCAGATGCCACCGCGTCCGGCGGTCACGATCTTGTCGTGGAGAGCGTCGGGGGTGAGCACGATCTCCTCGCCGAGGTGGATCGCGAGGTTCTCGAACGGCACAGTCCGCAGATGCCGCAGGTGCAGCTCGCGCAGCGAGCCGCTGCGGACCCCTTCTGGGCGCGCCACCCCCAGGCGGCGCAGGTAGGCATCCGTACGGGCGTCGGTTCGTGCATCGGTACGGGCGTCGTCGAGAGCTTCCACGCCCCCACCCTGCCCAGCGCCGCCCAGCGCCGCCATGCGCCATTGGACCTAGGTCCCGGACGGCTCCGGGCCGGTGGCTCGCCGCCACCGGCCCGGACCGCTGCTTCTCCTCCTGCGGTTACAGCACCGGGAGGTTCTTGCGGAGTTCGAAGGCGGAGACCTCCGAGCGGTACTCCTCCCACTCCTGCTTCTTGTTGCGCAGGAAGAAATCGAAGACGTGTTCGCCGAGGGTTTCGGCCACCAGCTCGCTGCGCTCCATCAGGGAGATGGCCTCGCCGAGGTTCTGCGGGAGGGGTTCGATGCCCATCGCGCGGCGCTCGGCGTCGGAGAGGGCCCAGACGTCGTCATCGGCGCCCGCCGGGAGCTCGTAGCCCTCCTCGATGCCCTTGAGGCCGGCCGCCAGGAGGACGGCGTACGTGAGGTACGGGTTGGCGCCCGAGTCGATCGAGCGGACCTCGATGCGCGAGGAGCCCATCTTGCCCGGCTTGTACATCGGGACGCGGATCAGGGCGGAGCGGTTGTTGTGGCCCCAGCAGATGTACGAGGGGGCCTCGCCGCCCGCGCCGGCGCTGCGCGAGGAGCCGCCCCAGATGCGCTTGTAGGAGTTGACCCACTGGTTGGTGACCGCGGCCGTCTCGGCGGCGTGCCGCAGCAGGCCCGCGATGAAGGAACGGCCGACCTTGGAGAGCTGGTATTCGGCGCCCGACTCGTAGAAGGCGTTGCGGTCGCCCTCGAAGAGCGAGAGGTGGGTGTGCATGCCCGAGCCCGGGTACTCCGAGAACGGCTTCGGCATGAAGGTGGCCTGCACGCCCTGTTCGAGGGCCACCTGCTTCATGACCAGGCGGAACGTCATGATGTTGTCCGCCGTGGAGAGCGCGTCGGCGTAGCGCAGGTCGATCTCCTGCTGGCCCGGGGCGCCCTCGTGGTGGCTGAACTCGACCGAGATGCCCATCGATTCGAGCATGGTGATGGCCTGGCGGCGGAAGTCCATGCCCACGTTCTGCGGGGTGTGGTCGAAGTAGCCGGAGTTGTCGGCCGGGACCGGGCGGGTGCCGTCCAGCGGCTTGTCCTTCAGCAGGAAGAACTCGATCTCCGGGTGGGTGTAGAAGGTGAAGCCCAGGTCGGAGGTCTTGGCGAGGATGCGCTTGAGGACGTAGCGCGGGTCCGCGAAGGACGGGGAGCCGTCCGGCATGAGGATGTCGCAGAACATCCGGGCGGTCCCGGGGGCCTCGGCGCGCCACGGCAGTATCTGGAACGTGCCCGGGTCCGGCTTGGCGATCATGTCGGACTCGTAGACCCGTGCGAAGCCCTCGATGGCGGAGCCGTCGAAGCCGATGCCCTCGTCGAAGGCCTGCTCCAGCTCCGCGGGGGCGACCGCGACGGACTTGAGGAAGCCCAGTACGTCGGTGAACCACAGGCGCACGAAGCGGATGTCGCGCTCCTCAAGCGTCCGGAGGACGAATTCCTGCTGCTTGTCCATGCCTTCATCCTCGCAGTTCAGACGGCCTGTGCACCACCGCCTCGAAGGTCGCGGCGCACCCGGGCCGGCCCAGTATCGCCAGTGGTGGTTTCCGCCACATTACGCACCCGCGAAAGCTCGCGGCACCCCCGCACTGACCTCGGCACAGCCCTGAGCATTACCATCTGCGCCCATGGGGGGCCGGGAGCACACGCAGCAGGGACGTCGTGGACGTTCCGCGCTCCGGCGCGCTGTCCTGCTGACGGTCCTCGGCGCGCTGGTCAGCGCGTGGCTCCTCTGCGCCCGCTCGGGCGAGTCGCCCACCGCCTCCGAGGTGCGGGCGCACGGTACGGAGCACGCCGTCTGCGTGTCCCCGTACGAACTGCCCGGCTGTTCCTCCCGCGCCCACGTGCCCCCTGCCGTGCTGCCCGTGCCGCCGCCCGCCGTGGCCGTGACGGGCGGCGGCACGCCGCCGCCCTCGTACGCGACGGCGGCGGGGCCGGTCCGGCCGCCCGAGACGCTGGCACGCGCCCCCGACCTGCATGTTCTCCAGGTGCTGCGGACCTGACGGGTCCGGTTTTGCGTTCCGTCCACCCCCCTCTTCACACGAAGGAACCAGGGCACATGGCCAGCACGTCCGGCAGGACCCCCCACCCCCAGCACACCGACCCGAACTCCCGCCAGGCGCGGATAGCCGAGATGCGCCGCATCGAGAAGGCGCGCGAGCGGCGCAACAAGGCGATCGCGATCACCGTCTCGTCGGCGGTCGTCGTCGGCCTCGTCGGTTTCGGCACCTGGGTGCTGATCGAGCAGAAGCAGGAGGAGAAGCGCGAGGCGGCCGCCGCGGAGAAGCTCCGCAGGGAGGCGGAGGAGATCCGCAGGAAGCCGGTCGAGGGCGAGCAGCTCTGGGACGTGAAGAAGCTCGGCCGCAACCACGTCGAGACGCCGGTGAAGTACGAGATGAACCCGCCGGTCGGCGGTGACCACCACCCTCGCTGGATGAACTGCAACGGCGACGTCTACAAGAACCCGGTGCCCGAGGTGAACGCCGTCCACTCGCTGGAGCACGGCGCGGTCTGGGTGACCTACAACGACAAGGCCGCCCCGGCCGATGTGGACAAGCTCGCCGCGACCGTGAGCAAGACCCCGTACACGCTGATGAGCCCGGTCGGGGCGCAGACCGGCACGATCATGCTCAGCGCGTGGGGCAAGCAGCTGACCGTCGAGAGCGCGGACGATCCGCGGGTGGCGCAGTTCTTCACCAAGTACGTGCAGGGTGAGCAGACGCCGGAGCCCGGCGCGGCCTGCACGAGCGGGGTGGCCGGCTCGTGAGCCGCCCGATCCCCCGTACCTACTGGGCCGCTGGCACGGCCGTTCTGCTGGCGCTGCTGTTCGCGGCGGCGGCCACGGTCGCCGCCGCGAGCGGCGGCGGGACCGGGTCCGCTTCGGGTGCTCCGGCGGCCCGCACGGAGCCCGGTACGCCGGGGCTGCGCTCCGCCGACGCCGGCTTCGCCCGGGACATGGCGGTCCATCACCAGCAGGCGGTGGAAATGTCCTTCCTCGTGCGGGACCGCACGCAGGACGAGGCGGTGCGCACCCTCGCCTACGACATCGCCAACACCCAGGCGAACCAGCGCGGGATGCTGCTCGGCTGGCTGGACCTGTGGGGGCTGCCGAAGGTGGTGGCCGGCGAGCCGCCGATGGCGTGGATGGGCAGCTCGGCGGGCCACGGCGGACACGCCGGGCACGGGTCCGCCAAGCCCGGTGCGTTGATGCCCGGCATGGCCACCAGGGAGGAGCTGGAGCAGCTCGGCGCCGCCTCGGGGCGGGACGCGGAGGTGCTCTTCCTCCAGCTGATGACCGACCACCACAAGGGCGGTGTGACGATGGCCGAGGGGTGTGCGCAGCAGTGCGTGACGCCCGTCGAGCGGCAGCTGGCGCAGGGCATGGTCGACGCGCAGCGCTCGGAGCTCACCCTGATGGCGGACATGCTCAAGCAGCGCGGAGCCACACCGCGCGGGTGACGGGACACGCTCGTACGGTGGGGGGAGGCGCCCTCTCACCCGTACGGGCGTGTGTTCCACCGTTCGGGGGTCGTCGGATGGGCCGAACGGCCGCATCCCGATGGGGACGCCGCGCCGGGTGCGTCCGTACCCGGCCGTGAACGGCGTGCTCAGGAGGTTCAGCAATGACCACCGCCGCAGACATCATGCACCCCGGGGCCCGGTGGATCCCGGCGCACGAGACCCTTGACCGTGCCGCCGAGCTGATGGCCCGGCTCAATGTGGGTGCGCTGCCCATCAGCGACACCGAAGAGCGTTTGTGCGGGATCGTCACCGACCGCGACATCGTCGTGAACTGTGTGGCCAAGGGCCTGGACCCGTCCAAGATGACGTGCGGGGACGTGGCCCAGGGCACTCCGCGCTGGATCGACGCCGGTGCGGACGTGTCCGCCGTGCTGGACGAGATGGAAAGCCACCAGATCAAGCGGCTGCCCGTGATCAGGGACAAGAAGCTGGTCGGCATGATCAGTGAGGCCGATCTGGCCCAGCACCTGTCCGAGGACCAGCTGGCGGGCTTCGTCGAGAAGGTCTACGCCCGGTAGTGACGGGGCGACCGGCCCGTCAGAATCCGTCGCGCCGGCCACGCCCACTCGTCTCCACGACCGTCCGGGCCACCTGGTCCGGGCGGTCGAGCATGACCAGGTGTCCGGCGGGCTCGGCGACCTCGAAGCGGGCACCGAGCCGGTCGGCGAGGTCGGCCTGGCGGCCCATCCAGCGCAGCGCACCGCGGCCGGACGTCCCGTCGTGAGCGGCCAGGACGGTGGTGGGGGCGGTCAGCCGCCGGGTCCGGCGCAGCGCCGCCAGTTCGGCGGCCATGTCCAGGTAGCGGGAGTTCTCCAGGAGGGCGCCGCGCCAGACGCGGCCGGTGCGGTAGCAGCGGCGTACGAGGTCCGGCGCGGCCGGGTCGCCGCCGCCCGTCCGGGAGGCCCCTACGGTGACGCGCCGGGCCGCCGGGCCCAGCGCGGCCGGCAGTCCGGCGGCGGTCACGGCCCGGCCGAGGAGGCGGGCGGCGGCGGTGCGCAGCGCGGCGGGCAGGACCGTACGGGCGTCCTCCTCGGTGCTGGCGTCGACGAGGACCAGGGCGGCGGTGCGCTCCGGGTACAGCCGGGCGAAGGCCTCGGCGTGGAAGGCGGCGATCGAGTGCCCGACGGCGGTGACCGGGGCGGCGGTGGGGCCGCCGCGGCCCAGGGCGTCGAGGAGGCCCGCGATCCGGCGGGCCTCCCCGGCGGTGGTCGGCGGTGCGGTCGCGGGGGCACTCAGGCCGTGTCCGGGACGGTCGAAGCGGACGACGGTGCGGCCGTGGGCGACGAGCAGCGCGGCGACGGCGTCCCAGTCGAACCAGGCCATGGCGAGTCCAGCGCTGAGCACGCACACCGGTCCCCGGCCTTCGACGACGACGTGCAGCGCGGTCCCGTCGACGTTCAGGAAGAGGCCCGTGCCCGGGCTGCGGGTCTCTCCGGGCGACGGCCCCTGGGGGACGGTCATGTGCGGTGCTCCTTGTGGACGGAGTGGGCGAGCAGGCCCAGCCAGATCGCCACGAGCAGGACCTGGAGCCGCTGGCCGGCGCCGAGCGCCCAGGTGCCGCGTCCGGCCGTGAACATCGCGATGGCGGACAGGGTCCAGGTCGTGGCGAGCAGCTCCATGGCGACCAGCGCCGGGCCGTAGCGGGCGAGCGGGGCGAACCAGCCGTAGCGGCGGGCGGCGACGGTCAGGGCCACGAGTCCCACGAGGGCCCCGGTCATGGCGAGGGTACTGCTGACGGCGTGGGCCTGGTGGGTGGCGGGGACGAGTCCGGCGGTCTCCCGGGCGGCGCATTCGGGGTCCGCGGTGGGCGTGCAGCTCAGCGGCAGCCAGGCGTCGGCCGCGGTGGCCGCTCCGAAGAGGGTGACGCCGGCCCAGCCGGCCACCGCCCAGGGGCGGCGGGACTCGGCGTGCTTCAGCAGCCGTACCAGCGCGAGCAGGCCACCGGCGAAGGCGAGCGTCCCGGCGATGAAGTCGGTGGCCCGGAAGAGGCCGCCGAGCGGCTGGTCCTGGGCGGCGAGCTCGCTGACGTACGTCTCGATGGGGTTCAGGCCCGTCGAGAGGACGACTTCGAGGACCCATGCGGTGTAGGCCGCCCCGGCGAGGCCGATCAGGAGGGCGACCGGCCAGGCGGTGCGCGAAGAGGGCTGATGTGTGGACATAGTGTGACTGATCCTCATCAAGCTCGGGGTCGCTCCTCCGCCGATCGGATACCCACCCCGGGTAGGGTTCCGGCCATGACGCGCAGTGCTCGGCGAGCCGCCCCGGGGTCCCGGCTCCTGCTGCTGGCCGCGCTGCTGCTGGGCGCCGTCGCCCTGCTCTTCCCGGGCCGTCCTGCTGAGCCCCGCACCATGGAGGACGTGTCCCCGGCCCGGTGCGTTGCCTCGGCGGGGGCCTCCGGCGCCACGACGCGCGGTGGCGCTCACCACATCCCTGCCGCGCCACCGCAGGCGCGCGGCGCGGCCCAGGAGGCGGCCGCGGAGCCGGCGCGGGCCCCCCGGCGGGCGGTGCCGGCCGGGACCGGAACCGGCCACCCCGGGCCCGCGGTCCGCCGCGCCGTTCCCGCCGAGGCCGCCCGCTGCCTCCTCGCCCGGCCGGCGGTACGCCGGATATAGGCCCGGCCCCCGGCGCTCGACCCCGGCGCCCGGTCCCCGGCGCCGCAGCCGTACCGCCGGGCCCGCGGTCCTCCGTGCCGTGCCGTGCCGTGCCGTGCCCGTGAACCCGTCACCCCACACCCCGAGGTGCTCCCTTGCGCTGTCTCCCCACCCGTCGCTCCGTACTCGGCGCCGCCGCGGCCGCGGCCGGCTCCGGGCTGCTCGCCGCCTGCTCCACGGCTCCGGGCTCCGCCGGCCCCCAGGGCTCTGCCGCGGAATCCCGTGCGGGCCACGGTTCCGTGCACCACGGCGGCCCGCGGGCCGACGGGCCCGAGGGGTACGTCGACCCGTCCGGGCCCGAGGTCCGGGCCGCCGAGGCCGCCCGCGACGCCACCGGCCCGCTCACCGAGGTCAAGGTGACCGCCACCGCCACCACGCTGGACCTCGGGGGCGGGCGCACGGTGCGCTCCTGGGCGTACGGCGACCGGCTGCCGGGCCAGGAGGTCCGCGCCACCGCGGGCGGCACCCTGGCCCTCACCCTGGCCAACAACCTCCCCGAGGCCACCTCCGTGCACTGGCACGGCCTCGCGCTGCGCAACGACATGGACGGGGTCCCGGGGCTGACCCAGCGGGACATCGCCCCGGGCGGGTCGTTCGCCTACAAGTTCGCCGTCATGCACCCGGGGACCTACTGGTTCCATCCGCACACCGGTGTCCAGCAGGACCGCGGCCTGTACGCGCCGCTCATCGTCGAGGACCCGAAGGAGCCGCTCTCCTACGACAAGGAGTGGGTGGTGGTCCTCGACGACTGGATCGACGGGGTGGACGGGGCCACCCCGGACGCCGTCCTCGCCGAGCTCCGCAAGGGCATGGGCGTGCAGTCCACGGGCGGCGCCCACGGGCACGCCCACGTCCGCACGGGCGGCGAGAGCGATGTCCTCGGCAAGGACGCGGGCGACGTCGTCTACCCGCACTACCTGGTCAACGGCCGGGTGCCGGAGGACCCGTCCGTGTTCACCGCCCGCCCCGGGGACCGGATCCGGCTGCGCATCGTGAACGCCGGCGGGGACACGGCCTTCCGGATCGCCCTCGGCGGGCACGAGCTGACGGTCACCCACACCGACGGCTTCCCGGTCGAGCACACCACGGCGCGTTCGCTGCTGCTGGGCATGGGCGAGCGCTACGACGTCCTGGTCACCGCCGGGGACGGGGTGTTCCCGCTCACCGCGCTCGCGGAGGGCAAGGACGGGTCGGCGCTGGCGGTCCTGCGCACCGGGACGGGAACCGCCCCCACGGCGGCGACCCGGCCCGCCGAGCTGGAGTCGCGGCCGCTGATGGCGGACGCGCTGCGGGCCGCCGGTCCGGCCGTGCTGGCGGCCCGGGAGCCGGACCGTACGGTGCAGATCCGGCTGACCGGTTCCATGACCCGCTACGACTGGGCCTTCGACGGCACCCCGTACACGCCGGACCAGCGGCATCCGGTCACGGCGGGCGAGCGGGTCCGACTGGAGTTCCGCAACGCCACCCCGATGTGGCATCCGGTGCACCTGCACGGGCACAGCTTCGCGCTGGGCTCGGAGCCGGGCGGGGCGCGCAAGGACACCGCGATCGTCCTGCCGGGCGGGCGTCTGACGGCGGACTTCGACGCCGACAACCCGGGGCTGTGGATGACGCACTGCCACAACGTCTACCACTCGGAGTCCGGGATGATGACGGTGATCGGCTACCGGCTGTAGGTCCGGGACCTCTCGCGGGAGGGGCGGGCGGGAATTCGGAAGGACGTTCGCCACCGGCATGGCACCCTTGCTCTGATCACGACAGCCGCGACAAAGGACGCTTCCGCCGGTATGACCACCCCGCCGAACCCGCCCAGCTCCCCCTCCGGCCCGCCGACGGAACCGGCGCGGACGCCCGATCCCGAGACGGCCCCGATACCGGCGGCCGCCCAGCCGCTCTCCCTCGACAAGGCCCCGGCCACCGACCAGCCCCCGGCCACGCCCGAGCCTGCCGCGGAACCGGCCCGGGAAGCCCCGGAGGCTGCGTCGGCCGCCGAGGCCCCCTGCGCTCCGGTGGCCCCGGAGGCTCCCGGCGCGCCCGCGGCGCCCGCGGCGCCCGCGGCGCCCGCCGCCGAGGCTCCCCAGGCACCCGCCGCGGAACCGGCCCCGGCACCCGCGGCGTTCGCCCCGCCCACCCCCGTCCCGGCCCCGCCATTCGGCGCTCCCGGGGCTCCCGGCGGCCCCGCCGACCCGTGGGCGCAGCCCGTTCACGGCTACGGATCCGTCCCGTACGGCGGCTACCCGCAGGCCGTTCCGGCCACCAACGGCCTGGCCGTCGCCGCCCTGATCCTCGGCGGTTTCGCCATCGTCCTGGGCGTCGTGCCGTTCCTGTTCTGGCTCGGCGGCATCTGTGCCCTGACCGGCCTGGGCCTGGGCACCGGCGCCATCGTGCGCGCCAACAAGGGCGGCCCGAACAAATCCATGGCCGTCATCGGGACCGTCCTCGCCGGTCTGGGCATCGTCGCCTCGGTCGGCGGCGGCTTCCTGACCGTCTCCGTCGCCGAGCAGGCCGCCAGCCGCATCGAGGAGGGCATCGACGAGGACGACCTGGACCTGGACGGCCTGTACCCGAGCGGCGAGCCCTGGCCGTCCGCGTCGCCCTCCCAGGTTCCGGGCCTGACCAGCGCGCTGCCGTTCGGCGAGACCTTCACCCACTCCAACGGCATCAAGGTGAGCCTCTCGAAGCCCACGAAGTACGAGCCGAAGGGCATCATCGCCCGCGAGCAGGTCAAGAACGCGGTCCAGATCACCATCACCATCACCAACGGCTCGACCGCGCCGCACGAGGTGATCTACGCGGTGCCCGACGTCCGCGACGACAAGGGCATGACCGCGGAGATGGTCTTCGACATCGGCGGCGGCACCACCGTCCCGAAGATGGTCAAGGGAACCATCCTGCCGGGCGAATCCGCCAGCGGTGTGGTGGCGTTCGAGCTCCCCGAGGGCACCAGGAGCATCACCGCCGACATCGCCGCCGGAACCCTCCTCGACGACGTGAGGTTCGCCGGCCCCGTCGGCTGACGCGGCCTCGGGGAAGGCGGGGCCCAGGACATCGCGTCAGAAAGACGATTAGACTGGGCCCCGTGCCTCAACTACGCCTCGCTCTGAATCAGATCGACTCGCACGTCGGCGACATCGCCGCCAACGCCGACTCGGTCGTCCACTGGACCCGGCACTCCGCCGAGCAGGGCGCCCACCTGGTGGCGTTCCCGGAGATGGTGCTGACCGGGTACCCCGTCGAGGACCTCGCCCTGCGCGGCTCCTTCGTCGAGGCCTCCCGCGGCGCCCTGCACGCACTCGCGGAACGACTGGCCGACGAAGGGTTCGGTGAACTGCCCGTCGTCGTCGGCTACCTCGACCGGACCGAGAGGGCGACGCCCCGCCTCGGGCGCCCGGCAGGCTCCCCGGAGAACGCGGCGGCCGTCCTGCACCGCGGCCGGGTGGTGCTGCGCTTCGCCAAGCACCACCTGCCCAACTACGGCGTGTTCGACGAGTTCCGCTACTTCGTGCCGGGCGACACCCAGCCGGTGATCCGGGTGCGCGGCGTCGACGTGGCCCTGGCCATCTGCGAGGACCTCTGGCAGGAGGGCGGCCGGGTTCCGGCCACCCGGTCCGCCGGGGCCGGGCTGATGGTCTCGATCAACGCCTCCCCTTACGAGCGCAACAAGGACGACCTGCGCCTCGAACTGGTGCGCAAGCGCGCCCAGGAGGCCGGGTGCACCCTCGCCTACCTGGCGATGATCGGCGGCCAGGACGAGCTGGTCTTCGACGGCGACTCGATCGTCGTCGGCGCCGACGGAGAGGTCATCGCCCGCGCCCCGCAGTTCTCCGAGGGCTGCGTCCTGGTCGACCTCGATCTGCCCGCCGCGCGCGCCGACGCCCCCGAGGGCCTGGTGGACGACGGCCTGCGCATCGACCGCGTCGTCCTGTCCGAGGATCCGGTGGAGCCGTACGAGCCGGTCGTGACCGGTGGCTACGCCGACCGGCTCGACGACGACGAGGAGGTCTACGACGCGCTGGTGGTGGGCCTGCGCGCGTACGTGAAGAAGAACGGATTCCGCTCGGTCCTGGTCGGACTCTCCGGAGGCATCGACTCCGCGCTCGTCGCCGCGCTGGCCTGCGACGCCGTCGGCGCGCAGAACGTGTACGGCGTCTCGATGCCCTCGAAGTACTCCTCGGACCACTCCCGGGGCGACGCGGCCGACCTGGCCGAGCGCACCGGCCTGAACTTCCGCACCGTGCCGATCGAGCCGATGTTCGACGCCTACATGGACTCGCTGGGCCTGACCGGCCTGGCCGAGGAGAACCTGCAGTCCAGGCTGCGCGGCACCCTGCTGATGGCCGTCTCGAACCAGGAGGGCCACATCGTGCTGGCCCCCGGCAACAAGTCGGAGCTGGCCGTCGGCTACTCCACCCTGTACGGCGACTCGGTCGGCGCCTACGGCCCGATCAAGGACCTCTACAAGAGCGACGTCTTCCGGCTCGCCCGCTACCGCAACCGGGCCGCGGCCGAGCGCGGCGAGACTCCGCCGATCCCGGAGAACTCGATCGTGAAGCCGCCGAGCGCCGAGCTGCGTCCGGGGCAGGTGGACACCGATTCGCTGCCGGACTACCCGGTACTCGACGCGATCCTCGCCCTGTACGTGGACCGGGACCAGGGTCTGGAGGAGATCGTGGCCTCCGGCTTCGACGCCGAGCTGGTCGCGAAGATCCTGCGGATGGTCGACACGGCCGAGTACAAGCGCCGCCAGTACCCGCCGGGCACGAAGATCTCCGCGAAGGGCTTCGGCAAGGACCGCCGGCTGCCGATCACGAACGGCTGGCGCGAGCGGGCGTAGGGGCGCGGCGCCGCGGGCGGGGCCCCGGACCGGCGCCCGCCGGCGGGACCCCGCGCGCCGCCGTGCCCGCGCCGCTACGTGCCGACCGTCAGCCGCGCGGCGACCGGCAGGTGGTCGCTCCCCGTGCGGGGCAGGGTCCAGGAGGCCTCGGGCCGGATCCCGCGGACCAGGATCTGGTCGATGCGGGCCATCGGGAACTGTGCCGGCCAGCTGAAGCCGAAGCCGTCGCCCGCCGCGCCCTGGGTGGAGCGCATCTGCGAGGTGACCTCGGACAGCGCGCGGTCGTTCATGGTGCCGTTCAGGTCGCCGAGGAGGACGACCTTCTTCAGGGGTTCGGCGGCGAGTGCGGCGCCCAGCGCGTCGGCGCTGTTGTCGCGCTGGTTGGCGGTGAAGCCCGCGTTCAGCTTGACGCGGACCGAGGGGAGGTGGGCGACGAACGCCGCGACCTCGCCCTGCGGGGTGGCCACGGTGGCCCGCATGGCCCGCGTCCAGCCCATCCGGATGTCCACGGGCGCGCTGCCGCTCAGTGGGTACTTGCTCCACAGGCCGACCGTGCCCTCGACCGCGTGGTACTTGTATGTGCCCGCCAGGGCCTTCTCGTAGACGGGGACGACGCTGCCCTTGAGCTCGGTGAGGGCCAGGACGTCGGCCCCGGAGCGGGCGACCGAGGCGGCGGTGCCGCCCGGGTCGGGATTGTCGGCGTCGACGTTGTGGGTGGCGACGACGAGGTCGCCGCCGGTGCCGGACTTGTCGAAGACCAGGCCGCCAAAAAGATTCAGCCAGACCACGGCGGGCAGCAGGGCCGCGACCAGAGCGGTCGCCGACCGGCGGAAGAACGCGCCCCCCAGCAGAAACGGAACCGCCAGGCCCAGCCACGGCAGGAACGTCTCGGTGAGGCTGCCGAGGTTGCCCACGTCGTTGGGCAGCTCGGCATGGAAGATCATGACCAGTGACAGCAGCACGGCGATCGCGGCGAGGACCCGTCCACGCCGCCAGATCCCCGGATCCCTGCTCAGACCGGCCAGCCGGCGCCGGAAACGGGACCCGGAGGGCTCGCGCTCCGAGCCGCCGCTCCCCGGTTCCGTCCTGTACGCCTGTGCCATGCCGCTGCCCTCACTGCCGTGCTCGCGCTCCGTCCCCGCCTCCTGACCCTAGGCGATGAAGCGGAGCCTTCCGTGCCGTACATCACGACCGTTCGTCGCGGTCGCACGTCCGGAAGGACGAACGGCCGTACGCAGCGGGTTCCGCTTGTCACGAAACGCGCACATTGGCGTGCCCGGCGTGGCGTGCCCGGCGCACCACTTCCGCCCACGGCCCCGGGGATGCCACCATGGTGGGTGAGTCCGGGGACACCGTGAGGGTGCCTCGAGATGACACAAGGAGCAGTTGCAATGACGCATGCCGTTTCGCCTGCCCGCGAACCCGCAGCCGCGGCCTCCCCCACCCTGTACGGAGGCACGGGCACCCGGCGCATCACCGTCCGCGACCTGACCCTCGCCAAGGAACGCGGCGAGAAGTGGCCCATGCTCACCGCCTACGACGCGATGACCGCGTCCGTCTTCGACGAGTCCGGCATCCCGGTCATCCTCGTCGGCGACTCGATGGGCAATTGCCACCTCGGCTTCGACTCCACCGTCCCGGTGACGATGGACCACATGACCATGCTCTCGGCGGCCGTCGTACGCGGCACCAGCCGCGCGCTGGTCATCGGCGACATGCCGTTCGGCTCGTACCAGGAGGGCGCCGTGCAGGCGCTCCGCAGCGCGACCCGCCTGGTCAAGGAGGCCGGAGTGGGCGCCGTGAAGCTGGAGGGCGGCGAGCGTTCGCTGGCCCAGACGGAGCTGATCGTGCAGTCGGGCATCCCCGTCATGTCCCACCTGGGCCTGACCCCGCAGTCGGTCAACGCCATGGGCTACCGGGTGCAGGGCCGCGGCGACGAAGCCGCACACCAGCTGCTGCGCGACGCGAAGGCGGCGCAGGACGCGGGTGCGTTCGCGGTGGTGCTGGAGCTCGTTCCGGCCGAACTGGCCGCCGAGGTCACCCGGTCCCTGCACATCCCGACGGTCGGTATCGGCGCGGGCGCGGAGTGCGACGCCCAGGTCCTGGTGTGGACCGACATGATGGGCCTGACCGGCGGGAGGATGCCGAAGTTCGTCAAGCAGTACGCGAAGCTCCGCGAAACCATGGCGGACGCGGCGAAGGCCTTCGCCGAGGACGTCGTCGGCGGGGCGTTCCCGCAGGAGCAGCACGCCTTCCACTGACCCGGACGCGCCCGCTGACGTGAGGTGACCCGCTCCGGCAGCCCGCCGACCGCCTACCGGCGCGTCGGCGGGCTGTCGTATGTCTGTCGTACCTTTGTCGGTCGCCTGTCGGTGCTTTGTCAGTGGCCCCTGGTCCCATGGTGGGCATGACGCGAAACGACAAGAACCCCAACGCCGTGGAGGTGCGGGGGCTGGTCAAGCACTACGGCGAGACCAGGGCCCTCGACGGTGTCGACCTCGATGTCCGTGAGGGCACGGTCCTCGGAGTCCTCGGCCCCAACGGCGCCGGCAAGACCACGCTGGTGCGCTGCCTGTCCACCCTCATCGTCCCGGACGCCGGGACGGCGACCGTCGCCGGCTTCGACGTGGTCCGACAGCCCCGGCAGCTGCGCCGCACCATCGGCCTGACCGGCCAGTACGCCTCGGTCGATGAGAAGCTCTCCGGCTGGGAGAACCTCTACATGATCGGGCGGCTGCTCGACCTCTCCCGCAAGGAAGCCCGCCTGCGCGCGGACGAGATGCTGGAGCGCTTCTCCCTGACCGAGGCGGCGAAGAAGGCCGCCATGCACTACTCCGGCGGCATGCGGCGCCGGCTCGACCTGGCCGCCTCGCTGATCGGCCGGCCGGCCGTGATCTACCTGGACGAGCCGACCACCGGTCTCGACCCGCGCACCCGCAACGAGGTGTGGGACGAGGTCCAGTCCCTGGTCGCGGAAGGCGCCACGGTGCTGCTCACCACGCAGTACATGGAGGAGGCCGAGCAGCTCGCGAGCGAGCTGACCGTCATCGACCGCGGCAAGGTCATAGCCAACGGCAAGGTAGACGAGCTGAAGGCACGCGTCGGCGGCCGCACCCTGAAGATCCGTCCCGTGTCCTCCTCCGACCTGCCGGGCATGGCCCGCTCGCTGGCCGAGGCCGGACTGGACGGCGTGGCCGGCTCCCAGGCCGTGCCGGACGAGGGGGTGCTCCTCGTCCCGATCCTGAGCGACGAGCAGCTGACGGCCGTGGTCGGCCTGCTGGCCGCCCGCGGGTACGCGATCGCCGACCTCGGCACCTACCTGCCCAGCCTCGACGAGGTGTTCCTGGCCATCACCGGCCAGAAGCCCACGTTCACCGAGGACCGCGTCACCACCGACACGACCGAGGAGGTCGCGGCATGAGCGCCGCCACCACGACGAAGCCGGCTCCCACCGCCCCCGGTCGGGCCCGGGCGTTGGCCGGGCACGGCGAGGGACGGATCGGCCTACGGGCCAACCTGCGGCACATCGGCGCCCTGGTGCGCCGCAACGCCCTGCAGATCAAGCAGGACCCTGAGTCGATGTTCGACGTCCTGTTCATGCCGATCATCTTCACGCTGCTGTTCGTGTTCGTCTTCGGCGGCGCGATCTCCGGCAAGGGCAACCAGGCCGACTACGTGAACTACGTGGTCCCCGGCCTGATGGCCATGATGGGCATGAACATCGCGATGGCGGTGGGGACCGGGGTCAACGACGACTTCAAGAAGGGCGTGATGGACCGCTTCCGGTCCATGCCGATCGCCCGGTCGTCCGTGCTCCTCGCCAAGATCGTCGTCGAGCTCGGCCGGATGCTGGTGGCCATCACGATCCTGCTGGGCGTGGGCTTCCTGCTCGGCCTGTCGATCAAGTCCTCGATGCTGGACCTGCTCCTCGCCGTCGGGCTGTCGGCCGTCTTCGGCAGCGCCCTGATGTGGATCTTCATCCTGCTCGGTCTCACCATGAAGACCGCCCAGGCCGTCCAGGGCATGGCGATGCTGGTCCTGATGCCGCTGCAGTTCGGCAGCTCGATCTTCGCCCCGCCGTCCACGATGCCGGGCTGGCTGCAGTCCTTCACGGACTACAACCCGCTGTCGAACCTGGCGGACGCCGCCCGCGCCCTGATCAACGGCACCCCCGTCGGCGACTCGGTGTGGATGACACTGGTCTGGTCGCTGGCCATCACGGCGGTCACCATGCCGCTCGCGGTCCGCAAGTTCCGCCAGAAGACCTGACCCGCGGCCGGCCTGCTCCGGATCGCGTCCCGGACGGGCCCCGGTCGGGGGACGGGTCAGACCAGGGCGGTGGCCTCCTCCAGCGTGAGGCCGCCGCCTTCGGCGTACGCCGCCCGGTAGGCCGTGTCGCCGAGCACCGACCGCGCCTGCTTCTCGGCGAAGGCGAAATCCTCGCGCTCGGTGGTCACGGGGAAGTGGTCGGGCGGCAGCAGGGCGTGATAGGCGCCGAGCAGCCGCGCGCCGTCGTACTCCCGCTGCGGTCCGCCGGGCGACACCAGCGAGACGGCGGCCGTCAGGAGGAACGTCGCGGGCAGGTGCGGGGCGACCATCAGCGCCAGCGGATGCAGGAAGGCGGACGTGGCGTCGCGAATCCCCTGCAGGGCGTCCTCGAAACAGCCGTCCTGGTTGTCCAGCCAAGCCGTCGTGGCGAGCAGGAAGACGTTGAAGACGGCGTACGCGCCGAAGGCGAACTCCTCGCGCAGCACCTGGATCTGGACGCGGGCCTCGGGGATCCGGCCGGTGCGGCCGAGGATGCCCGCGAGGAACATCCGGGCGGCGGGCATCGCCTCGCTGCCGGACTGCTGCACCGAGGTGGTGATGTCGGTCAGGATCCGCTCCGCCTCCGCGATCTCGGCGTTCTCGGTGAGCACGCCGGCCATCCGCACACGCAACACCGTCACCTGCGCCTTCGCGCCGAGACGTTCGGCGTAGGCGATCGCCTCGCGGTAGTCGCGGGCGGCCAGGGCGTACTCGCCCCGCCGCTCGCGGGACTCCGCGCGGGCGGAGAGCGCCTCCGCGCAGCCCCAGTCGTCACCGAGGTCCCGGAACAGCTCCAGGCTCTCGTCCGCGTCGCGGGAGGCGTCGCCCGCCCAGTCGGCGCGGTTGGCGAGGATGTTGGCGCGCAACTGGAGGGCGGATGCGAGCTCCCAGTTCCAGCCGAGCGTGCGGGCGGTGGCCACGGTCGCGTCGACGACCTGCTTGAGCAGCTCGGCATTGCCCGCGATCATGACGGCGTAGATCCACAGGGAGCCCGGCATGCGGCAGGTCTGCGGGAGCCCGGGCCGGTACGCGGCGATCACCCCGTCGATCAGCGACCGGACCTCGGGATCGTCCCAGTCCTTGCTGGTCTGGTCCCGGGCCACCAGCCGGAGCAGGTGCAGGGCGCGCCAGGCCTCGGTGAGCACCTCTCTGCCGTAGGGCGGCGGCGAGTCCACGAGCTGCCCGTACACCGGCTCCGCGGGGACGACGGGCGCCGCGAACGGGTTGGGGCCGAGCGCCGCGACCGCTTCCGCCCAGTGCCGGGACTCGGCGCGCTGGTCGTGCAGGTGCCAGTACCAGCCCAGGGAGTGGACGAGGCAGAGCGCCTCGTCCACGTCGCGGGTGGCGACGGCCCGGCGCAGCGCCGTACGGAGGTTCTCGTACTCGGTGGCGAGCCGCTCGGCCGCCTCGCGCTGGCGGTGGCCGCGGAGCAGGGGCTCGCTGGTCCGGGCGAGCTCGCGGTAGTGGACGAGGTGGCGGCCGGTGGTCTCCTCCCGTTCGTCGTCGGCCTCGGCGAGGCGCTCCGCGGCGTATTCGCCGACCGTCTCCAGGAGTCGGTAGCGCATGGCGGTGCCGTCGGGGGCGGGGGCGGCGACCACGAGGGACTTGTCGACGAGGGAGCCGAGGGTGTCGGCGACGTCCGCGACGCCGTCCCCGGCCGGATCGGAGCAGACGGCCTCGGCGGCAGCGAGGTCACAGCCGCCCGCGAAGACCGACAGCCGGCGCAGGACCGCGCGCTCGGCCTCGTCCAGCAGGTCCCAAGACCAGTCGACGACCGCACGCAGGGTCTGCTGACGCGGCAGGACCGTACGGGAACCACCAGTCAACAGCCGGAACCGATCGTCCAACCGATCCGCGATCTGCCGCGGGGTCAACAGCCGCAGCCGCGCCGCCGCCAACTCAATCGCCAACGGCAGCCCATCGAGACGACGGCAGATCTCCGCAGCGGCGACCGGATCCTCCTCCACCGCAAACCCGGCACGGGCCGCCGCCCCACGGTCGCCCAGCAGCCGCAGCGCAATCGGGTCGGGCAGCGGTTCCACCGGACGGACCATCTCCCCAGGCACACCGAGGGGTTCGCGACTGGTGGCCAAGACCTGAACACCAGGGCACTGCGTAAGGAGGCGTTCAGCAAGCGCCGCAGCAGCTTCGACAACGTGCTCACAGTTGTCCAACACCAGCAGCAGACGGCGGTGCGCACAGTGCTCGACGAGCCGGTCGAGGGGGTCGTCGCCGCGATCGGTCAGCGCCCGCAGTTCCTCGGCGGCGGCGCCGCGCAGCGTGGTCTCCCGTGCGCCGACGGCGGTCAGGGTGGCCTCGGCGACGTCCTCGGGGTCGTCGACGGGGGCCAGCTCGACGAGCCACACGCCGTCGTGCCATCCGCCGCGCGGCTCGTGCGCCTCGGCAGCCTCCTGCGAGAGCCGGGTCTTGCCGGCGCCGCCGGGCCCGAGGAGCGTGACGAGCCGGGCCCGCGCAAGATCGTCGCCGATGACGCGGATGTCGTCCTCCCGGCCGACGAAGG
Source organism: Streptomyces sp. NPDC058880 (assembly GCF_042742535.1). Classification (NCBI taxonomy): domain Bacteria; kingdom Bacillati; phylum Actinomycetota; class Actinomycetes; order Kitasatosporales; family Streptomycetaceae; genus Streptomyces; species Streptomyces sp. NPDC058880. The sequence goes on along the minus strand of NZ_JBHYMC010000019.1, from coordinate 87,449 downwards.
TGGTCAGCCGGGCCCGCAGGTTGCCGGTGCCCCGAACGGGCGGAGCGGGGGTGGCGGTGGGCGCGGGCGGGACGGCGGCCCCGGGCCGGGCCGGGTCCGCAGCCGTGACCGCAGCACCGCCCGGGGCGTGAACCGCAGCCGTGACCCGAAGCTGGGGCGGGGCCGGGGTGCCGTACGGGGCCGGGGCGTGGGGCGGGTGCTCGGCGCCGGCCGGGGGCGAGGACCTCGGAACGGCGGCCGCGGGCCCGGTGCCCGGACCGGATTCCGCAGGCGCCAGGAGTTCGGCGTGCAGGGCGCGCAGGGCCGGGCCGGGGTCCGTGCCGAGCCGTTCGGCAAGATCGCGGCGGACCTCGTCGTAGGCGGACAGGGCCTCCGCCGGGCGGCCCGCGTCGCGCAGGGCCCGGATCCGCAGCGCCTGCAGCGGCTCGTCCAGCGGCTGCCGTGCGCACAGCGCGGTCAGCTCCGGCAGGGAGCGCTCGGCCTCGCCGAGGGCCAGGGCCGCTGCGAGCCGGCCCCGGCGCGCGTCCATCCGTACGGCGTCCCAGCGCGCGGCTTCCACGGCCGGATCGGGCAGGTCCACGAGGGCGGGTCCGCGCCACAGGGCGAGGGCCTCCTCGTACGAGGCGGCGGCCTCGGCCGGATCCCGCGCCTCGGCGCCGGCCCGGACCAGCGCTTCGAAGCGGTACAGGTCGACGTCCTCGCGCTCGGCGACCAGCCGGTAGCCGCCGTCGGCGGACAGCACGGCGGTGTGTCCCAGCGCCCGGCGCAGCCGGGCCACCAGGGCCTGCAGGGCGGCGACGGCGTCGGCCGGCGGATCGCCGTCCCACACCTGCTCGACCAGCAGCCGGGTCGGCACCACCCGTCCCGGGCGCAGCGCGAGCGCGGTCAGGAGCGCGCGCAGCCGGGCACCGCCGACGGCCACGGGGGTCCCGTCGTCGCGAAGGACCTGGGCGGGGCCGAGAATCGCATAGCGCACCGGCCCATTGTCCCCGGTGCCCGGCCCGGCCCCGAACCGTTTTCCCCGCATGGCCCGGGATAGGTTTCCCGGCATGGGTCATCAGGGCACGCGCCACGAGCGGCGGATCAGTTCGGTATTCCTCGGCGTCTTCGCCGTCATGGCGGTCACGGCCTGGGCGGTGTGGACGGGATACTCGACCAGCACCGGCCTCGCCGTGTTCCTCTTCGTGACGTCGGCGTGGATCGTCTCGCTCTGCCTGCACGAGTACGCACACGCCCGGACCGCCCTGCACGGCGGCGACCTCACCGTCGGTGCCAAGGGCTACCTGACGCTGGACCCGCTCAAGTACAGCCACCCGCTGCTCAGCATCGTCCTGCCGGTGGTCTTCGTGATCCTGGGCGGGATCGGTCTGCCGGGCGGCGCGGTCTTCATCGAGCGCGACCGGATCCGGGGGCGCGGAAAGCACAGTCTGATCTCGGCGGCCGGACCGCTGACGAACGTGGCCTTCGCCGTCGTCTGCACGGCCCCGTTCTGGCTGGGCGCCCTGGACGGGGTACCGCCGGCCTTCCGCTACGCGCTCGCTTTCCTTGCGATGCTCCAGGTGACGGCGGCGATCCTGAACTTCCTGCCGGTGCCGGGCCTCGACGGCTACGGGGTGATCGAGCCGTGGCTGTCGTACCGGGTGCGGCGCGAGATGGCGCCGCTGGCGCCGTTCGGCCTGATCGCCGTCTTCGCGCTGCTGTGGATCCCGCAGGTCAACGTCGTCTTCTTCGACACGGTGGACGGCGTGCTGTCGGCGTTGGGCGTGTCGGACCTGGAGACGTACTGCGGCCGGGAGCTGTACCGCTTCTGGCAGGAGGGCAGCGGCATCTGCGCGGTCCCGCAGGACTAGCCGCGCGGGCCGGACCGGCGGCGGAAAATCCTTTCACCGCCGGCCCGGCCGGCACCTAGCATGGCCCGCCGTGCAGACACACGACGAGATCATCGAGCGGGCCCTTGAGCGGATCGGCGCAGGGTACGTGTTCCCCGAGAAGGCCGTGGACGTCGACGCCGCGATCCGGCGCCGACTGGCGGCCGGCGAGTACGACGGCCTGGACGAACGGGCCTTGTGCGAGGCGGTCACGGCGCACATCCAGGAGGTGTGCCCGGACGAGCACCTGCGGCTGCTGTGGGTCGAGGAGCCTCAGTCGCTGGAACCGCAGGACCAGGACGCCGGAAAGGCCGCGTTCCTCGCGGCGCTGCGGGCCGAGAACCACGGTGTGCGGCGCGTCGAGCGGCTGGACGGCGGCGTCACCCTGGTCGACCTCGGCCTGATAGCGACGGCCGACGAGGGCGCCGCCGTGATCGGCGCCGCCATGCAGCTGGCCGCCCACGGCTCCGCGCTCGTCCTGGACCTGCGCGCATGCCGCGGCGGCTCACCCGAGGGGGCCGCGATGTGGTGCAGCTACTTCTTCCCCGACGACCAGGTGCACCTGAACGACATCTACGAGCGCGCCACCGGTACCACCCGCCAGTACTGGACGCTGGCGCACCTGCCCGCGCCTCGCTTCCTCGACCGCCCGGTGTACGTGCTGACCAGCGCGTACACCTTCTCCGGGGGCGAGGACATCGCCTACACCCTCCAGGCGCACGGCCGCGCCGTGCTCGTCGGGGAGACCACGCGGGGCGGCGCGCACCCGACGGAGCGGCACACGCTGGGCGAGCACGTCCTGGTGGCGGTGCCGACCGCCCGGACGATCAACACGGTGACGGGCGGCAACTGGGAGGGCGTCGGCGTCGTCCCCGACGTCCCGGTTCCGGCGGATCAGGCGCTCGATACGGCCCTGGCGGCCGCCCGAGCGGCCGCCGGGTGCTGACGGCTCAGACGTTGCGCGCGGTGGCGGCCTTCTCGGCCTTGGCCTTGCGCATGTAGTACCAGGCCATGTTGGACGTGAGGCCCGCCAGCAGCACCCACACGATCCCGAGGAAGCTGCCCTCCACGAAGGCGACGACCGCCGCGGCCACAGCAAGGACGCACACGACAACGGCGAAGACGGCAAGGCGGGGCATGGGAAGAGCTCCTCGGGGACACGGAAGGCGGTAGAGCCCCTCCAGTGTCCCCCATGCCCCGCAGTGCTGCCGTAAGGGCCGCGCGCAGCGGCTTCCGATACATTTCCGGCTTTGCCTGACCCCCTCTCCCCCGCAGCGTTAGCGTTCGCCCGTGACGCGCCGCATCCGGAGCGCGAAAGAAAGAACAGCCCGGCCGCGCCGCCCGCGACGGCTGCCGCCGGGCAGGTGGGGGGGATGCCGCATGCAGGAGATCTCAAAGGGCGCGAACGTCAGCCTGGCCGGGCTCAGCGAGGACGCCGGCTCGGTGGTCGTCAGCCTGAGCTGGACCAGTGCCTCGGGGGCCGGTGACGCCGATGTCTCCGTGCTGCTCCTGGACGAGAACGGCAAGGTCCGCAGCGAGAACGACTTCTACTTCTACAACAACCCCGCGGCGGCCGACGGAAGCGTGCAGCTCCTCGGCAAGACCCCGACCGACCACGGCGACGAGGACCGCATCAGCGTGGACCTGACCGCGGTCCCGGAAGACGTCGCACGGATCGTGGTGGCGGCGAGCCAGTACGGCGGCGCCAGGTTCGGGGACCTAGACGACCTGCGGATGACGGTCGCGGACCGGTCCGGCGAAGCCCTCGTCGGATTCTCCATCGAGGGCGCGGGCGCGGAGACGGCCTTCATCTTCGGTGAGCTCTACCGACGGGGCGGGGAGTGGAAGTTCCGTGCCGTGGGGCAGGGTTACGAGACCGGCCTGGCCGGTCTCGCCACGGACTTCGGCATCGACGTCGACGGGGAGGCCGACGAACCGGAGGCCGCGGAGGCTCCCGCCGCTGCGGAGCAGTCCGGTGTGTCCGGAGCTCCCGCGCAGGCGGCAGCACCTGGCACCGGCGCTCCGGTCCCGGCGGGTGCACCGGCCGATACGGCAGGCGCACCCGCACCGCCCGCCGCGGGGGAGCCCGCTCCCGGCGCCTCCCCCGTACCGACCCAGTCGCGGGGCCGCAGCCCCCGTACGACGCGGAAGAAGGTCACCCTCCCCAGGGTGGCCAAGAAGTCGCTCGCCGAGAACGACTCCTGGCGTACCGCCCGGCTGTTCCCGGTCCCGTCCCTCAAGAGCGACAAGGAGCGCGAGGTGCGGGCCACCTCCGTCCTGCTGTCGGTGATGGCCCAGGTCCCGGAGTTCGGACGCCGCCTCACCGCGGCGTTCGGTGCGCCCGCCGGTCGCATGCAGACGTTCACCGAGGTGCCACTGCCCCATGGTGACGCCCCGAAGCGCCCTGACGGAGTCATCAGGGTGGAGCGGGCCGGAAAGCTGTGGACCGCGTTGGTGGAGACGAAGACGAACGGCAATCCGCTCAAGGCCGAACAGGTCCAGCAGTACATGGACATCGCGGCGCGCCGCGGCTACGAGGCCGTGATCACGCTCTCCAACGACGTGGCCCTCGAAGGGGCCCCCATGGTGGATGTCAAGATCGACGGACGGCGCAAGCACAAGGTCAGCCTGTGGCACCTGTCGTGGGCCGAAGTCGCCCACCAGGCGCAGATGCTGATCCGCCACGAAGGGGTCGGCAATGCGGCCCACGCCTGGCTCCTGCAGGAACTCCTGGAGTACTTGCAGCACGAGCACTCCGGTTGCCACGGGTTCCAGAACATGGGTCCCGCATGGGTGCCGGTGCGCAACGGCATCGACGACGAGACCATCGGCATCGGCGACGTCCGCGCCGTCGACGTGGTGGAGAGCTGGGAGCGCCTCATCCGCCAGGTGTGCCTGCGCCTCGGCGGGGAACTCGGGCAGAAGGCCCTGCCGGTCCAGCGGGCCCGGCGCAGCAGCGATCCGCGGGCGAGGCGCGAGGCGGCCGCCCGGACGCTGTGCGCCGAGGGCCGGCTCGCCGCCGAACTGCGCATCGACGGGACGCGCTCGGTCATCGGAGTCGTCGCCGATCTGCGCACGATGAAGGTGCGCACCTCCGTGGACGTCCCGGCCGCCGAGGGGGCCTATCCGCTGGCGGCGGCGAAACGGCTGATCCGCATGCTCGCCGAGGCGCCGGCGGATCTGCACGTGCAGAGTCTGGTGGAGGGCGAGAACGGGCCGCGCGGCACTCTGGAGCGCCTGCGGCCCGAGCCGGGTGATCTGCTGCCGCAGGACGGCGCCGCGATCGCAGGCTTCCGTCTGACCCTCATCAAGGGGATGGGCAACAGCCGCGGCAACACCGAGTCGGGTTTCATCCGAAGCGTCGACGACGCCGTCGACCGCTTCTACCACGGGGTGGTGGCCCACCTGGGCGCCGTCGAGGCCCGTACCGCCCGGCGGGGCTGAGCACGGCACGCGCCCGGCGGTCCGGTCCGGGACCGGACCGGACCGCCGGGCGGGGCGGTCAGACGTCCGTCGTGCGCAGGCCCGCGTGGGCCTTGTAGCGGCGGTTGGTGGAGATCAGGTTCGCCACGAGGGCCTCGACCTGGTGGGCGTTGCGCAGGCGGCCGGCGAAGATGCCGCGCATGCCCGGGATGCGGGCGGCCAGGGCCTGGACGATGTCGGTGTCGGCGCGGGATTCGCCGAGGACCATGACGTCGGTGTCGATCTCGTCGATCGACCCGTCCTGGAGGAGGACCGCCGAGAGGTGGTGGAAGGCGGCCGTGACCCGGGAGTCCGGGAGCAGGGCGGCGGCCTGCTGGGCGGCGCTGCCCTCCTCGACCCGGAGGGCGTAGGCGCCCTGCTTGTCGAAGCCGAGCGGGTTGACGCAGTCGACGACGAGCTTGCCCGCGAGGTCCTCGCGCAGCGCCTCCAGGGTCTTGGCATGGCCCTCCCACGGCACCGCGACGATGACGATGTCGCTGCGGCGCGCACACTCGGCGTTGTCCGCGCCCTCCACGCCGAGCCCCAGTTCCTCGGCGGCGGTGTGCGCGCGGTCGGCGGCACGCGAGCCGATGATCACCTTCTGGCCGGCGCGGGCGAGCCGGTAGGCGAGGCCGCGGCCCTGGTCGCCGGTGCCGCCGAGGACGCCGACGACCAGGCCGGACACGTCGGGCAGGTCCCAGGGGTCCTTGGCCTGCGGCTTCTGCGGATTGTCTGAGGAAGTCATGGGGGCGAGCGTACTGCCGGGTAGCCCGCAGCCGAAGAGCCGGGAACGGCCCCCGTGTCGGCTTCGATGCGGCAGGATGCGGGCATGGATGCCGTCAGGGTCGCCCTGCTGCGCGAGGTGCTCGCCGGTACGCAGTGGCCGGGCGAGGCGCGCCGCTTCGCCGGCTCGCTGCGCCGGTCCGTCGCCGCGGTCGGCGGGAAGCTGCTGCTGGTGGGGACCGAGGTGTACGAGCCCTGGCACATGGCGGCCCACCTGGTCGACGAGGCCGCCTGGTCGGGCCGGCCGGAGCTGGCGCCGACGCTCGTGCGCCACCGGGTGCGGCCCGGGGCGCCGCCGCACCTGTCGGTGGGGCTGGGCCGGCTGGCGGCGGCCGGGCGGGGACACACGGTGCTGGTGGTGGCACCGCGGGAGCCCGGCGAGGAACTGCTGGAGCGCGTGCACGACGCCCGACGCGCGGGGGCGACCGTACTGTCCCTGGACGGCGGGGACCGGGATCTGGGCACGCTCGCGCACGACGCGCTGTCGGTGCCGGACGGCGGCCCCGGGCTGGACCTGGACACCGTGCAGCACCTGGTCAGCGCGGCAGCCGGGGAGAACGGCCTGCCGGCACAGCGCGGGTCCCGCCGGCTGCGGGACCGGCTGGCGGGGCTGGCCGACCGGCTGACCGCTCCGCCGCCGAGCCGCTGGTAGGCCTCCGCCGGCCCGTCAGCCGGACGTGCCCGTGCCCGTGCCTTCTTCGTCCTCGCGGGTCCGGTCGTTCCACTGGGGGTCGTTCTGCCACTCGAGGTTGCGCTCCTGTGCCGTCTCCATGGCGTGGGCGGCCTCCTCGGGAGTTCCGTACGGGCCGAACCGGTCCTTCGCCGGGCACTCGGGGCCTTCCTCGACCTTGTGGTGGACCAGGCAGTAGTACCACTCGCCGGGTTTGCCCACCTGGCGCTTCTTGAACAGGGCCATCGCCGTCCAGGCTCCTCTCGATGCCTCCGCAAGCCGCTGTGTGCCGCTCTATCCCGCCATGCTGCCCCATCCCCGCTGGATACACTCGCTTGCATGTCCGGTCAGTCGCTGCTCGTACCAGGCGAGCTCTCCCCCGCCCGTTCCGTTCCCGGTAACATCCGCCGGCCCGAGTACGTGGGCAAGCCCGCGCCCACTCCGTACACCGGACCGGAGGTGCAGTCGGCCGAGACCATCGAGGCCATGCGCATCGCCGGCCGGATCGCCGCCCAGGCGATGGAGGAGGCGGCCAAGCTGATCGCGCCGGGGGTGACCACCGACGAGCTCGACAAGGTCGCCCACGAGTACATGTGCGACCACGGCGCCTACCCCTCGACGCTCGGCTACCGCGGCTACCCGAAGTCGCTGTGTTCCTCGGTCAACGAGGTCATCTGCCACGGCATCCCCGATTCCACCGTGCTGCGCGACGGCGACATCGTGAACCTCGACGTGACGGCGTACATCGGCGGGGTGCACGGCGACAACAACGCCACCTACCTGTGCGGTGACGTGGACGAGGAGTCGCGGCTGCTGGTGGAGCGCACCCGTGAGGCGCTGAACCGGGCGATCAAGGCCGTCAAGCCGGGCCGCCAGATCAACGTCATCGGCCGGGTCATCGAGTCGTACGCGAAGCGCTTCGGCTACGGCGTGGTCCGGGACTTCACCGGCCACGGCATCAACTCGTCCTTCCACTCCGGCCTGATCATCCCGCACTACGACAGCCCGCACGCGACCACGGTCATCGAGCCGGGAATGACCTTCACCATCGAGCCGATGCTGACCCTCGGCACCCACGACTACGACATGTGGGACGACGGCTGGACGGTCGTCACGAAGGACCGCAAGCGCACCGCCCAGTTCGAGCACACGCTGGTGGTGACGGACTCCGGGGCGGACATCCTCACCCTCCCGTAGGCGGCGGCCGGGCCGGAGGCTCTTTACCGACAAGACGTCGGGAACCCATTGACTTAGGTAAACCTAAGTAGGAGTATCGGGCGTGGCGGCACTGCTGCCGCGCCCGTTTCCTCTTTCCTGGAGGTCCGCCTTGGACGCCTTCTCTACGGTCATCCGCGTCGCGTCGCACGAGCAGCACACCGAGGCCGAGTCGTCGACCTTCATGAGCGACCTGCTGGGCGGGCGGCTCGGAGTGGACGCGTACGCGCGCTACACCGAACAGCTGTGGTTCGTGTACCGGGCCCTGGAGGAGGCGGCCGACTCCCTGAGGGACGACCCGATCGCGGGACCGTTCATCCGGCCCGAACTGATGCGCGTCGCGGAGATAGAGCGGGACCTCGCGCACCTGCTGGGCCCGCGGTGGCGCGAGAAGGCGGTGGCGCTGCCCTCGACCGAGGCCTACGCCGCACGGGTGGCCCAGTGCGCGGCCGAGTGGCCGGGCGGGTACGTCGCCCACCACTACACCCGCTACCTGGGCGACCTCTCCGGCGGGCAGATCATCCGCGACAAGGCGGAGCGCACCTGGGGCTTCGCACGCAAGGGCGACGGCGTCCGCTTCTACGTCTTCGCCGACATCTCCAACCCTGCGGCCTTCAAGCGGACCTACCGCGAGCTGCTGGACGCGATCGCCGCGGACGATCTGGAGAAGCAGCGCATCATCGAGGAGTGCAGGCGCGCCTTCGACTTCAACGGCGCGGTCTTCCGCGAACTGGGCGAGGAGTTCCGCCTCACCGCGTGACCCGTGGCCGGGTGCGGGTGCGGGGGCGGGTGCGGGTGCGGGCGGGGTGCACACCACACCCCGCCCGGCCGCCGCGGTAGCTCCTACGCGGGACCCGCGGGCGGAGCGAAGCGGACGCGTCCGCCCACCTCGATTGTGCCGTCGGCGCCGGGCGCGGTGAGGATCTGGGAACCGGCGCCCTGGGTGATGTTCAGGGCGCGGTCCAGCTGGGCCGTCAGGAGGATCGCGGCCGAGCCGGTGGCCTCGTCCTCGGCGATGACGCCGTCGGGGCGACGCGGGAAGCCCCGGGCCCGGACGCGGCCGGCGGCCTCGTCCTCCCACGCCCAGGCGTACAGCCAGCCCTCGCCCGGCGGCGGCGCCGGCAGCGCCTCGACCTCGGCGACGCTCTCGTACTGCCGGGTGTGCTTGCCCTCGACCCACTCCGGCCGGGCCGTGATCCAGGTGAACTCCCCGTCGTCACGGGCCCATACGGATCCGGCGGGCGGCTGGAGCTCCTCGATGTCCAGCAACCACGCGACCCCGACCAGCGGGTGTCCCGCGAAGGACATCCGCGTGCCCGGGGTGCGGATGTCGACGATTCCGCGCTCGGGGTCGTCGACGAACACCGTCTCGCTGTAGCCGAGTTCGGCGGCCAGGGCCTGCCGCGACGCGTCGTCGGGGCAGGTCCGGCCGTCGCGCACGACACCGAGCAGGTTGCCGTAGCGGCCGTCACCCGCGCAGAAGACCCTCAGCACATCGAGATCGTTCACCCGGGAATTCAAACACGGTTCAGAACCGGGCCGTACGGCGCCTGCGCGCGAGGAGGACCGCACCCGCGCCCACCGCGACGACGGCGCCGGAGAGGGAGAGCAGCGCCCCGGCCGGGATCTCGGCACCGGTGGCGGCGAGGTTGCCGCCGACGGAACCGCCGACGGCCGAGCCGCCGCCGACCGAGCCGCCGCCCGCGGTGGTGCCTGTGCCGCCGGAGGTGGCACCCGGCGAACCGCCCGTGGTGGTGCCGCCCGCGGGTTGCGGCAGGATGGCGTCCTTGTCCACGGCCATGGACAGGGTGAGCGGGTCGATCGGGTCGCCCGCCTTGTACATCGAGCCGGTGGTGTCGTTGGCGAAGGCGGCAGCGCCCTCGGCGGTGAAGGCGGCGGGTACGCGGTCCAGTGCCAGCACGCCGTTCCTGGTCCGGTAGTCGGCCTTCGACAGGTCGAGCGTGGCGAAGGCGACGCCCTTGCGGCTGCCGGCGGCGTTCTGGACGTCGACGTACAGGACGCCGGTCGCACCGGCGGCTTCGACGCGGGGTGCGGCGAAGGTCATGTCGATGCCGTGGGCCGCATACCGGAAGCGGAGCTCGCCCTCGAAGGAGGCGTCCAGCCTCCGCTTCTCCCCGTCCAGCTCGCCCTTGCCCGCGGAGAAGTCGAAGAGCTCGCCGTTCCCGGTGGCGCCGCCGGCCGGGGTGATCGAGCCCGCGCTCAGCACGTACCGGCGGAAGGACTCCTTCACACCCCAGGTGAGCCTGCCGTTCAGGATCTTCCGCGGGCCGTCGGCCGACGGGGCGGGGTCCTTGGTGGTGGGGGTGGGGCTCCCCGTGGGGGTCGGGTCCTTGGTGGGGGTCGGGTCCTTGGTGGGCGTCGGCTTCGTCGGGGTCGGCTCGGGAGCGGGTTCCTCGAACGCCAGGCTCGCGGTGAGCGGGTCACCGGCCCTGTTCTCGTACCCGGGCGAACCGAACGCGTCCGCGGCCTCCTTGGTGAGCGTCGTCGCCAGCCCGGTCATCGACCGGCCGGCGAAGGCGACCGTGGCCAGCGGCACGTCCTGGGCGGTGGTACCGGACTTGGTGACGTCCGCGGTCAGCTTCCTGGTGCCCGTGTCGATGCGGAGGTCGGAGAGCGTGACCTCGAAACCGTGGCCGGCCGGCGGGGCGGGTGAGGAGAAGGTGACGCTGCCCTTGAAGGCCGCCTTCACCACGTGGCCGCCGGCCGGGTCGTACTGGCCGGTCGGCTCGACGAAGCGGAGGGTGCCGTCGGCGTTCTGCCGGGCGCCGTCGGCCACGGTGACGGCGCCCTTGGCCATGCCGGTGACATAGGCGCGGTAGCCGGCGAGTACGCCCCAGTCGAGGGTGCCGCCGACGATCTTCACCGGCCCGGCCGGTGGGCTTCCCGCGGCGGTGGCCGGCGGACAGAAGGCGGTGGCGCCGAGCGCGGCGGCGGTCAGGGCGGCGGCCGCGAGGGTGATCCGGCGGCGGATGGACGACATGGCGGTGGACTCCTGAGAGACGGGAAGGGGAGGGAAGGGAAACGGGGCGAGGTCAGGGGCGGGTCGCTACGGGGCGTCGTCGCCGGGCGCGGCATCGGCGGGCGCGGCATCGGCCGGCGGAGCCGCTGCCGGCCCGGCGGCCGACGGCATCGCGGGCGGCTGGGCCGGAGCCGGGGCGGCCGCGGCAGCCGCGGCAGACGCGTCCGCGCGGCGCTTGCGCGCCACCAGGAAGGCTCCGGCGGCGGCCGACAGGAGGGCCGCCGCGGCGAGGCCCGCGTAGAGCCCGGTGTTCGACGATCCCCCCGACTCCGCGGCAGGGGCGGCGGCGGCCGTCGGTGCGGGAGTGGGAGCCGCCGGGGGCGGGGCCGTGGAACCGAGGTCGGGCAGGGCCGGCAGCTGCGCCGTGGCGTCGAGGGCGACGGCCAGCGAGACCGGATCCATCTCCGTACCGGCCTTGTACATGGAGTTGAAGGCCCGGGAGCCGCCCTCGGTGAGGGTGGCCGGGGCCTCGGTCAGAGTGACCAGCGCACCCTCGGCCTTCAGGGCCGCGGCGTCGAACTCGACCAGCGGGACGGCGTTCTCCGTCGCCCCCGCCGTGGTGACGTCCGCGGACAGCACGCCCCTGCCGTTCTCCACCTTCACGACCACGGTGCCGAACGTCAGGTCCAGGTGGGCTCCGGTGAACCGCACCGTGCCGGCGAAGGCCGCGTCAAGGGTGCCGTTCCGGCCGTCATAGGTGCCCTTGCCCTGCGGGAAGCGGAACAGCGCGCCGCCGTCCCGGGCCCCCTCGGCCAGGGTCCACCCGCCTTGGCCGACCGCACCGGTGACGTACTCGCGGAAGGTACGCCGCACCCCCCAGTCGACGGCGGCGTCGGCGAAGGCACCCGGCGCCCGCGGCGCCCGGACCGTGGCGCCCGGCTGCGCGGACGGCTGCTGCGGGGGCTCCGCCGCCGGGGCCGTCCTCACGTCGGCGGAGAGCGAGAGGGGGTCGAGCCGCGCGCCGGCCTGGTAGTAGCCGGCGAACGCCTGGGCGCCCTGGGGGGTCAGGGTGACCGGGATGTTCGCGAGGGTCAGCGGGGTGGTGCCGCCCTTCATGTCGATCCCGCCGACGCCGAGCGTCGCGAAGGGCACCTGACGGTGGCTGCTGACCGCGCCGGTGTCCTTGGCCCTGCTGGTCACGTCCGCGTACAGCGTCCCGCTGCCGCCGCCGATCCTGACGGTGGGGTTGCCGACGGTCAGGTCCAGCTCGTGCACACCGTCGGGCCTCCGGTGGCCCTGGAAGGCCACCCCGCCGGAGTACGAGGCTTCGAACGCGCCCGTGCCGGGGTCGTACGAGCCGGTCGCCGAGTGGAAGCGGAACAGGCTCCCGCCGACCGTGGCGGCGCCGCCCTTCAGCGTGAAACCGCCTTTCGCCACCGGGCCGGTGACATAACTCTGGAAGGACGACTTGATGCCCCAGTCGAGCCGACCCCCCTGCACGGTGCCCGCGCGAGCGGCGGTCGCCGGAAGCAGAGCCCCCAACAGGCCCGCCAACAGGGCGATGGTGAGCGTACGGACGGGTCTCGCGGGCATGGACGCCCCCTCCAGGGTCTGGCGGGCAAGGTTAGGCTAACCTAAGCTAAGTCTGGGGCGGATGAAAACACCCCGGTCCCCAGAACCTCCGTCGGACGATCAGGACGGTGCCTTCGTGCCCACGCCCCCGTCACACCGCTTCTCCCGTAGCGCAGTTGCCGTGGCGGCACTGGCACTGGCACTCGCACTGGCGGGCTGCGGGGGTACGACCGCTCCCCCGGGCCCGTCCACCCCCGCCGCAGCCACCGCCGCGGACCGGGTGGAGCCGCTCGCCGCGACACCGCGGCCCGCCCTGCCGGCGACCGTGCCCTCCGCCGACGGCACACAGGTCACCGTCACCTCCGTGGAGCGGGTGATCCCGCTGACCGGCAGCCTCAACGAGATCGTCCACACACTCGGTCTCGGCGGGCAGGTCGTCGCGCGGGACGTCACGGCCACCTTCGAACAGGCCGCCCGGCTGCCGGTGGTGACGCGCGGCCACGACGTCTCCGCCGAGAGCGTGCTCTCGCTGCGCCCCACCCTGGTGCTGGCGGAGACCACCACCGGCCCGGCGGAGGCGGTCCAGCAGATCCGCGACGCCGGGATCCCGGTCCTCGTGGTCGCCCCGGCCAAGGCGCTGGAGGACGTACCGAAGCGAATCGACGCCGTGGCCGCGGCCCTCGGCGTCACGGAGGCCGGCGCGGAGCTGAACCGGCGCACCGCCGACCGGATCGCCGCCGCCCGCAGGGACGTTCCCACAGCCGCGGGCAAGCGGCCCCGAGTGGCCTTCCTCTACCTGCGGGGGACCGCCTCCGTCTATCTGCTGGGCGGTTCGGATTCCGGCGCGGCCTCCCTCCTGGAGGCGGCCGGGGCGGTCGACACCGGCAAGGAGTCCGGCCTCGGCAAGGACTTCACTCCGATCACCAGCGAGGCCCTGGCGGCCGCCGCCCCCGACGCGATCCTGGTCATGGCCAAGGGACTCGAATCGGTCGGCGGCATCGACGGCCTGGTGAAGATCCCGGGCGTCGCACAGACCCCGGCCGGCATGGACCGCCGCGTGGTCACCGTCGACGACGGCGTCCTCCTCAACTACGGTCCCCGCACGGACCAGGTGCTCTCCTCCCTGATCACCCAGCTCCACGGCAAGGGCTGAGATGCCGCTCCCCCACGACACCGGCACGACGGCACCCACCAGTCAGGGGCGGTCCCCGCAGGCCGCCGGGCACTCCGCCGGCGCGCCCACCCGCACCGAACCGGCCGAACCCGGCGCGGGCGGCCCGGGCGGCCGCGGCGGCCGACGGGCCCTGCTCCTCACCGCCGCCCTCATCGCCACCCTGTTCCTCCTCGCCCTGATCTCCGCCGGAACCGGCGCCTACCGCATCCCCACCGCGGACGTGCTCGCCTCCGCCCAGCACCGCCTGGGCCTCGGCGGAGCACCGCTCGACCGGGTCGCCGAAAGCGTGCTGTGGAACGTCCGCCTCCCCCGGATCGTGCTCGCGCTGCTCGTCGGCGCCGGCCTCGGCTGCGCGGGCGCGCTCATGCAGGGCGTCTTCGGCAACCCGCTCGCCGAGCCCGGCGTCATCGGCATCTCGGCGGGCGCCGCCGTCGGCGCGGTCGCCGCCATCGCCCTCGGCCTGGGTTTCCTCGGCAACTGGACCGTCACCGTCTGCGCGTTCGGTTCGGGCCTGGCCACCGTCAGCGCTGTCTACCTCCTCTCCCGCAACGGCGGGAAGACGGAGGTCGTCACGCTCATCCTCACCGGCATCGCGGTCAACGCCTTCGCCGGCGCCCTCATCGGCCTGTTCGTGTTCTTCGCGGACAGCGGCCAGGTCAACCAGATCACCTTCTGGCAGCTCGGCTCCCTCGCCCAGGCCACCTGGCCCAAGGTGCTCGCGGTCCTGCCCTGTGCCCTCGCCGGCCTGCTCATCGCCCCCTGCTACGCCCGCCGGCTCGATCTGCTCTCGCTCGGCGAACGGCCCGCCCGCCACCTCGGCATCGACGTCGAACGGCTGCGCCTGGCCCTCATCCTGGTCGTCGCCCTGCTCACCGCGGCCGCCGTGGCCGTCGCCGGCGTCATCACCTTCATCGGCCTGCTCGTCCCGCACCTGCTGCGCATGGCCAACGGCCCCGGCCACCGCTTCCTGATCCCGGGCAGCGCCCTGGCCGGCGCCGTGGTCCTGGTCGCGGGCGACCTCGCCGCCCGGACCCTCGCCCAGCCCGCCGAGCTACCGCTCGGGGTACTGACCGCCCTGATCGGCAGCCCGTTCTTCTTCTGGCTACTGCGCCGCACCCGCCGCAGACAAGGAGGCTGGGCGTGACCCGCACCACCGTCACCAAGGACACCACCGCCACCACGGACACCACCGCCACCAGGCCGGGCCCGCTGGCCCGCCTGTTCGCGCGCGGCCGCCGCGCCGTCCCGGCCCGGCCGCCGCTGGGTGCGGTGCTCGCCGAAGCCGTGGACCTGCACGTCCGGCTCGGCGGGCGGGAGGTGCTCGCCGGCATCGGGCTGTCCGCACGGTCCGGGGAGGTGCTCGCCCTCATCGGCCCCAACGGCGCGGGCAAGTCCACCCTCCTCGGCGCCCTCGCCGCCGACCTGCCGGCCTCCTCCGGCGAAGTCCGCATCGACGGCCGCCCGGCGGGCGGCTGGAGCGCCCCGGACCTCGCACTGCGCCGCTCGGTCCTGCCCCAGTCCGCCACACTGTCCTTCCCCTTCCCAGTGGAGGACGTCGTGCGGATGGGACGCGCCCCCTGGGCCGGCACCCCCTTCGCCGCGGCGGACGAGGAAGCCGTCGTCACCGCGATGGCCGCGGCCGAGGTGACCGCGTTCGCCGCGCGCCCGTTCTCCGCGCTCTCCGGCGGCGAGCGGGCCCGGGTCGCGCTGGCCCGCGTACTGGCCCAGCGGACCCCGCTGCTGCTGCTCGACGAGCCCACCGCCGCCCTCGACCTGCGCCACCAGGAACTCGTCCTGCGCGTCTGCCGGGAGCGGGCCCGGGCCGGTGACGCGGTCGTCGTCGTCCTGCACGACCTGGGACTGGCCGCCGCCTACGCGGACCGGGCCGCCGTGCTGCACGACGGGCGGATCGCCGCGCACGGCCCGCCCGCCGAGGTGTTCGAGCCCACCCTCCTCAGCCGGGTCTACCGGCAGCCCGTAGAGGTGCTCCGGCACCCGCGCACGGGAGCGCCGCTGGTGGTCCCCGTACGGGCCGCGGAGCCCGGCGGCATACCGGACGGTCTGCCCTCTTGACCTCCGCTTGACCCTGTCATGGGTCTGCCGTGGGACGTCCGTGACGGCCTCGTTTCCCTGGCCGAAACGTGAGATCTGAATCACTGCACGCGGGTTCATAGGTGAAGTAAGGCTCGGTTAAGTTAGGTCCGCCTCACTGGCCTCTCCCCCCTTGGGACGGCCCTCGCCCGACGCCCAGGAGCCCCCTATGCGCCCCGCCCGCCTCACCGTCGCCGCCGCCTCCGTGGCGGCCGCCCTGACCGTCGCCACCGGCTGCTCCCAGAAGAGCACCGGGGGCGACGACGCGATCCGCGTGGCGGCCTCCGACAGCGCCTGCGAGGTGTCGAAGACGGAGTTCCCGGCCGGCAAGGTACAGATCGACGTCGAGAACAAGGGCTCCAAGGTCACCGAGGTCTACGTCCTCTTCCCGGACGCCCGCATCGTCACCGAGCGC
This sequence comes from Streptomyces sp. NPDC058880, assembly GCF_042742535.1. NCBI lineage: Bacteria > Bacillati > Actinomycetota > Actinomycetes > Kitasatosporales > Streptomycetaceae > Streptomyces > Streptomyces sp. NPDC058880. The sequence goes on along the minus strand of NZ_JBHYMC010000019.1, from coordinate 71,219 downwards.
GAGAACATCGGCCCGGGCACCAAGGCGTCCATCACCGCCGAGATCAAGGCGGGCGACTACGAGATCGTCTGCAAGCCCGGCATGAAGGGCGACGGCATCGCCCAGAAGGTCAAGGCGACCGGCGCCCAGGGTGCCGCCGAGGAGAAGCGCAGCCCGGAGGCGGACGCCGCCGTCACCGCGTACCGCGCGTACGTCGTCGCACAGGCCGAGGAGACCCTCCCCAAGGCACAGGCCTTCGTGGACGCGGTCAAGGCCGGCGATGTCGAGGCCGCCAAGAAGGCCTACGCCCCCTCCCGTATCGGCTGGGAGCGCACCGAGCCGGTCGCGGAGTCCTTCGGCGACATCGACCCGAAGGTCGACGTCCGCGAGGACGGCCTGGAGGCCGGCCAGGACCCGGCGAAGGACTGGACGGGCTGGCACCGCCTGGAGAAGTCCCTGTGGGCCGAGAACAAGATCGACGACAACGACAAGAAGCTCGCCGACACCCTGATCGCGGACCTGAACGAGTGGCGGAAGAAGGTCGGCGAGGCGGAGATCACGCCCACCTCGATCGCCAACGGCGCCAAGGAGCTCCTCGACGAGGTCGCCACCGGCAAGGTCACCGGCGAGGAGGAGCGCTACTCCCACACCGACCTGGTCGACTTCAAGGCCAACGTCGAGGGCGCGCAGAAGGCGTACGAGCTGCTCAAGCCGATCGCCGAGAAGAACGACCCGGAGCTGTCCAAGCAGCTCGACACCCAGTTCGCGGCCCTGAACACCCTTCTGGACAAGTACCGCGCCGACCAGACCTCCTACGAGTTCACCTCGTACGACAAGGTCGGCGAGGCGGAGCGCAAGGAGCTCTCGGACGGCGTCAACGCGCTCGCCGAGCCGCTGTCCAAGCTCGCCGCCGCGGTCGCGAAGTAGCGGGAACGGAACCGGACGGGAGTAGACGATGACCGAGTCTCAAGCGGCCGCCGGGCAGCCGCAGCACGACGGCGACGCCTCTTCGGCGGCAGCGGGGGCCGCGCCCTCCCGTCGCGCGGTACTCGGCTGGGGTGGTGCCGGGCTCGCGCTCGGTGCCGCCGCGGCCGGCGGTGCCGCCGCGGCCTTCGGCGGCGGCACCGACATGGTGTCGGCGTCGGCCGCCGGCGCGGCCGTGCCCTTCCACGGCGAGCACCAGGCCGGGATCGCGAGCGCCGTGCAGGACCGCCTGCACTTCGCGGCCTTCGACGTGAAGACGAAGGACCGCGCGGAGCTGGTCGCACTCCTCAAGGAGTGGACGGCCGCGGCCCGTCTGATGACGGCGGGCCTGCCGGTCGGCGACGTGTACGAGGGCCGGCCGGAGGCGCCGCCGACCGACACCGGCGAGGCCCTCGGCCTGAAGCCCTCCCGGCTCACCCTGACCGTCGGCTTCGGTCCGGGCCTGTTCGCCAAGGACCGGTTCGGGCTGGAGGGCCGGCGCCCCGAGGCCCTGGTGGACCTGGAGCTGTTCCCCGGCGACAACCTGGACCCGGCCCGCTCCGGCGGCGACCTCTGTGTCCAGGCGTGTGCCGACGATCCGCAGGTCGCGGTGCACGCCATCCGCCAGCTGGCCCGGATCGGCTTCGGTCGGGTCGCGGTCCGCTGGTCGCAGCTCGGCTTCGGCAAGACGTCCTCGACGACGCCCGACGAGCAGACCCCGCGCAACATGATGGGCTTCAAGGACGGCACACGAAACGTCTCGGGCACCGACAAGGCCGCCCTGGACCGGCACGTGTGGGTCGGCGCGGGCGACGGCAGCGACTGGCTGACGGGCGGCTCGTACCTGGTGGCGCGCCGGATCCGGATGAACATCGAGACCTGGGACCGGACCCCGCTCCAGGAGCAGGAGGACATCTTCGGCCGCGACAAGGGCGAGGGAGCCCCCGTGGGCAAGTCCAGGGAACGCGACGAGCCCTTCCTGAAGGCGATGAAGCCGGACTCCCACGTCCGTCTCGCGCACCCCGACTCCAACAACGGTGCGACGATCCTGCGGCGCGGCTACTCCTTCACCGACGGCACGGACGGCCTGGGCCGCCTCGACGCGGGCCTGTTCTTCCTGGCCTACCAGCGCGACGTGCGCACGGGCTTCGTCCCGATCCAGCGCAACCTGGCGAAGTCCGACGTTCTCAACGAATACATCCAGCACGTGGGTTCGGCCGTCTTCGCCGTCCCGCCGGGCGTCCGTGACAAGGACGACTGGTGGGGTCGGGCGCTGTTCGCCTGAGTCCCCGCCGGAGAGGAAGAACCGCCGTGTTCGGCAACTATCTGATCGGCCTGCGCGAGGGGCTGGAGGCCAGCCTGGTCGTCTGCATCCTGGTCGCGTACCTCGTCAAGACCGGCCGCCGGGACGCCCTGCGTCCCGTGTGGCTCGGCATCGGGATCGCCTGCGCGCTCTCGCTCGCCTTCGGCGCCCTGCTCGAATTCGGCTCCCAGGAGCTGACCTTCGAGGCACAGGAGCTGCTGGGCGGCAGCCTGTCGATCATCTCGGTGGGGCTGGTGACGTGGATGGTCTTCTGGATGAAGCGCACCGCGCGGCACCTGAAGGCCGAGCTGCACGGCAAGCTCGACACCGCGCTCGCCATGGGCACCGGCGCACTCGTCGCGACGGCCTTCCTGGCGGTCGGCCGGGAGGGCCTGGAGACCGCCCTGTTCGTGTGGGCGTCGGTACGGGCCAGCGGCGAGGGCTCCTCGGCTCCGCTGATCGGGGTGCTGCTGGGCATCGCGACCGCGATCGTGCTGGGGTACCTCTTCTACCGGGGCGCCCTGCGGATCAACCTGGCGAAGTTCTTCCGGTGGACCGGCGCGATGCTGGTGGTGGTGGCGGCCGGCGTGCTCGCGTACGGCGTCCACGACCTCCAGGAGGCCCGCTTCCTGGGCGGTCTGAACGACAGGGCCTTCGACGTCAGCACGGCCGTCCCGCCGGACAGCTGGTACGGGACGCTGCTCAAGGGCGTCTTCAACTTCCAGCCGGACCCGACCGTCCTCCAGCTGACGGTGTGGGCGCTGTACCTGGTCCCCGTGCTGGTCCTGTTCTTCGCCGAGCGCGGGCGCGGCGGCCCGGCGGGCACCCCGCCCCGGGCCTCCGCCCCCTCGGGCAGCGAGCCCGCCGGCTGACGGGTCACCAGAGCCGGTCGACGCCCCCGGGGTGGAGCGGGACGCGCACGGCGGTGAAGGCCGCTCGGTCCACGCCCGGGGCGCCGGTGAAGAACGCCGCCATCACCACCTTGTCGAAGCCCGCGGCGTCGGTGGCCAGCGGGTCCTCGGGGGTGCCGCCCACGAGGACCGTGCCGGGCAGCGCTGCGAAGCCGGCCGCCTCGTAGAACGGCGCGAGGGCCCGGTCGCAGCTGAACAGCGCCAGGTCCACGGCCGGGTCCGCGGCGAGTTCCGCGCGGGCGGCCGACACCAGCCGCCCGCCGAGCCCCTGTCCGCGCCGCGTGCTCCGGGTCACGACGGAGCTGAGGCCGGCCGCCCGGTACGTGCGGCCGGCGAGCGGGATCCCCTTGTACAGCAGCGCCAGCGCGGCGGCCACCGTCCCCTCGTCGTCGACGAGGAGGAGGGTGCGCGGCGCCAGCGCCGGGTCGTGCCCCGGGGTGGAGCCGGGCCAGGCCTCTGCTTCCAGGTCGGCCACCTGGCGGGCCAGCCGTCCGGGCACGTCCGGCTCGGCGAACCCCAGCACCCGCAGAGCCGTGCTCACGGGATGCGGACCGCTGTGCCGCCCACGCGGACGCGGCGCTCGCCTTCGCGCAGTTCGACCGTGAGCACTCCGGGGCGGCCCATGTCCGCGCCCTGGTGCAGGGTCAGCACGGCGTCCTGCGGGACGAGGCCGAGCTCTCGGGCGTAGGCGCCGAAGGCGGCCGCCGCGGCCCCGGTCGCCGGGTCCTCGACCACGCCGCCGACCGGGAAGGGGTCGCGCACGTGGAACTCCCGCGGACCCGTCCGGTGCACCAGTTGGACCGTGGTGAGGTCCAGGCGCCGCATCAGCGCCTCCAGCCGGGCGAAGTCGTAGTCGAGGTCCGCGAGCCGGGCCCGGGTGGCGGCGCCGAGCACCAGGTGGCGGGCTCCGGCGTAGGCGATCCGCGGCGGGAACGCCGGGTCGAGGTCGGCCCGCGGCCAGTCCAGCGCGGCGAGTGCCTCGGCGAGGTCGGCGGCTCCGATCTCCTCGGTGTGCGGCTCGACGCTGGTCAGCGTGGCCCGCAGGCGGCCGTCCTCGGCGGTGACGGACACCGGGACGGTTCCCGCGCGGGTGGCGAGGAGCAGTTCGCCGGGGCCGGTCCGCTCCGCCAGCGCTACGGCCGTGGCGACGGTGGCGTGGCCGCAGAAGGGAACCTCCGCCTTCGGGCTGAAGTAGCGCACGGTGAAGGAGCGGCCCTCCCGGCCGCCGAGCCCCTCGGGCGGGGCGGTGAGGAAGGCCGTCTCGCTGTAGCCCAGCCCGGCGGCGATCTCCAGCATCGCGTCCTCGTCCAGCCCGGAGGCGTCGAGCACGACCCCGGCGGGGTTGCCGCCGTCCGGGTCGCCGGAGAACGCGGTGTAGCGCAGTACCTCGGTATCGGTCATGCGGTCATGATCGGCGCCGTCGGTGCGCCGTGGCAACGGGCGCCGGGCGGGCCGGCGGCTCAGCCGCGGCCGATGTACGGCATGGAGGTGGCCATCACCGTCGCGAACTGCACGTTCGCCTCCAGCGGGAGCTCGGCCATGTGCCGGACCGTACGGGCGACGTCGGCGGCGTCCATGACCGGCTCGACGGCCAGCTGCCCGTTGGCCTGGAGGATGCCGGTCTGCATCCGCTCGGTCATCTCGGTCGCCGCGTTGCCGATGTCGATCTGACCGCAGGCGATGCGGTACGGCCGCCCGTCGAGCGACAGGGACTTCGTCAGGCCGGTCATCGCGTGCTTGGTCGCGGTGTAGGCGATCGAGTTCGGGCGGGGCACGTGGGCGGAGATGGAGCCGTTGTTGATGATGCGTCCGCCCTGCGGATCCTGCCCCTTCATCTGCCGGAAGGCGGCCTGCGCGCACAGGAAGGCACCGGTCAGGTTGACGTCGACGACCGAGCGCCAGGCGTCGTAGGTGATGTCCTCCAGCGGAACGCCGCCGGGGCCGAAGGTGCCCGCGTTGTTGAAGAGCAGGTCGAGGCGCCCGTACCGGGCCCGCACTGACTCGAACAGCCGAGTGACGTCGTCCGGGTCGCTGACGTCGGCCGGCACGCACAGGACGTCGGCCGCCGCCCCGGCCGCGGCGGCGGTCTCCTCCAGCGGTCCGACCCGGCGGCCGGCCAGGGCCACGGCCCATCCCGCCGCGGCCAGGGCCAGCGCCACGGAACGCCCGATCCCGGAGCCGGCACCGGTCACCACGGCGGTCTTCTTCGTAGGTTCGTCCATGGGGCCGCAGGGTACGTCACAGCACGCCCAGGTCCCGGGACGTTCCGATTGCTGAGAACATGGGTCGGTCAGGGGTGCATAAGAGCAGATGAGAAGACTGGAGTTCCGCATGTCGGAGAGAGGCCCCGCGACGGCACCCTCGCACGATTCGTCGCCCGATTCGCCCTCCGCCCGCTCCGCACCCGCGTCCCTGGCGCGCGCCCGCCGCACGAGCCTGCTCGTCACCTTCGTACTCGGTGGTCTGACCGCCCTCCCGCCGCTGTCCATGGACATGTACCTGCCGGCCCTGCCGCAGGTCACCGACGCCCTCCGCAGCCCTGCCGCGACGATCCAGCTGACCCTCACCGCGTGCCTCGCCGGCATGGCCCTCGGCCAGCTCGTCATCGGCCCGATGAGCGACCGGTGGGGCCGCCGCCGGCCGCTGCTCGCCGGCATGGTCGTCTACGTCCTGGCCACCGCGATCTGCGCCCTCGCCCCGACCGCCGAGCTGCTGATCTCCTTCCGGCTGCTCCAGGGGCTGGCCGGGTCCGCCGGCGTCGTCATCGCGCGTGCCGTCGTGCGCGACCTGTACGACGGCGACGAGATGGCCCGCTTCTTCTCCACGCTGATGCTCATATCCGGGGCCGCCCCGATCGTCGCGCCCCTCATAGGAGGCCAGGTGCTGCGCTTCGCCGACTGGCGGGGGGTCTTCCTCGTCCTCACCGGCGTCGGCGCGGTCCTCACCCTGATGGTCTGGCGCGGCCTCGGCGAGACCCTGCCGCCCGCGCTGCGGCACACCGGCGGTGTCGGCTCGGCGCTGCGGACCATGCGCGGGCTGCTCGGCGACCGGGTCTTCACCGGCTACACCCTGACCGGCGGCTTCGCCTTCGCCGTCCTCTTCTCCTACATCTCCGCCTCCCCCTTCGTGGTGCAGGAGATCTACGGGGCCTCGCCCCAGACCTTCTCCCTGCTCTTCGGCCTGAACTCGGTCGGCTTGATCCTCGTCGGCCAGATCAACGGCAAGCTGCTGGTCGGCCGGGTCCGCCTGGACAAGGTGCTGGCCGTCGGGCTCGCGGTCGTCACGGCCTGCGCGGTGTCCCTGCTGCTGATGACGACGGGCGCCGTCGGCGAGGTCGGGCTGACCCCCGTCGCCGCCGCACTGTTCGTGCTGATGTCGGCGATGGGCATCGTGCTGCCGAACACCAACGCGCAGGCGCTGATGCGGACCCCGCACGCGGCGGGATCGGCCTCCGCGCTGCTCGGCACCTCGTCCTTCCTGGTCGGCGCGATCGCCTCGCCGCTGGTCGGCATCGCGGGCGAGGGCACCGCGGTTCCGATGGCACTGGTGCAGCTGGTGTGCGCGCTGGTGTCGGTCAGCTGTTTCCTGGCCCTGTGCCGGCCCTGGCGGCAGCGGGACGAGCAGACCGCGCCCGCCCCGGCCGGGGACTGAACCGGGCGGCCCGATCCGGGGCCGGGCCCCGAGGGCGGTCCCGGCCCCGGACCGCCGTAAACTCGGCAGGTGAACGCCTCCGCCCCCACCACCGCCGAGTCCCTCCGCAGCACGCTCGGCGGGCTGCTCGACGGGCTCCCGCCCAAGCAGGCCTCCGCCGCCGTCGAGCGGCTCATCGCCAACTACCGGGGGCGGACCCCCACGGACGCGCCCGTACTACGCGACCGCTCGGACGTCGCGGCGTACGCGGCCTACCGCATGCCCGCCACCTTCGAGGCCGTACGGGCCGCCCTGCACGGGCTGGCCGCGGCGGCACCCGGCTGGGCGCCCGCCTCGCACGTGGACATCGGCGGCGGTACGGGGGCGGCGGCCTGGGCGGTGGACGCCACCTGGGACGGCCCGCGGCGCACCACCGTGCTGGACTGGGCCGAGCCGGCCCTGGCCCTCGGCCGGGAGCTGGCGGCGGCCTCCGGCTCGCCCGTGCTGCGCGGCGCCGAGTGGCGGCGGGCCGTCATCGGCTCAGGGCTGTCGGTCCCCGACGCCGACCTGGTGACGGTGTCGTACGTGCTCGGCGAGCTGACCGGGCAGGCCCGCACGGCCGTCGTCGCCGAGGCGGCGCGGGCCGGCCGGGCCGTGGTGCTGATCGAGCCGGGCACGCCCGAGGGGTACCTGCGCATCCGCGAGGCCCGCGACCAGCTGATCGCGGCCGGGCTGAAGGTGGCCGCCCCCTGCCCGCACGACGGGACCTGTCCCATCGAGGTGGGCAAGGACTGGTGCCACTTCTCGGCGCGGGTCAGCCGCTCCTCCCTGCACCGCCAGGTCAAGGGCGGCTCGCTCCCGTACGAGGACGAGAAGTTCAGCTACGTCGCCGCGACCCGCTTCCCCGTGGAGCCGGCCGCCTTCCGGATCACGCGCAGGCCGCAGATCCGCAAGGGGCTGGTGCTGTTGGAGCTGTGCGGCCCCGAGGAGGGCGACGGCGCGGGCCTGACCCGGGTCAACGTGACCAAGCGCCACGGCGACCTCTACAGGGCCGCACGGGACGCCGACTGGGGCCGGGCCTGGCCGCCGCCCTCGGCGGAATAGGCAGTGCCTGGTCCTACGGGCGCAGCTCCTGGGTGCAGCACTTCACGCTGCCGCCGCCCTTGAGCAGCTCTCCCAGGTCCATCGGGATCGGCTCGAAGCCCCGGTCGCGCAGCGGGCCGAACAGCCCGGTGGCCGCCTGCGGGAGCAGGACGTGCCGGCCGTCGGACACCGCGTTCAGGCCGAGGGCGGCCGCGTCCCTGCCGTCGGCGATCAGCGCGTCGGGGAAGAGCCTGCGGAGCACGCCCCTGCTGCCGGGCGAGAAGGCCTCCGGGTAGTACATGACCTCGTCGCCGTCGAGGACGCTGAGCGCCGTGTCGAGGTGGTAGTAGCGCGGGTCCACCAGGTCGAGGCCGATGACGGGGCGGCCGAAGAACTCCTGGGCCTCGTCATGCGAGAGCGGGCTGGATCGGAAGCCGCGCCCGGCGAGGATGAAGCTCGCCGTGACGGCGAAGTCGCCCTCGCCCTCGTTGACGTGGGCGGGCTCGTGGATGTCCCGGTATCCGTGTCCGCGGAACCAGTCGAGGTGGATGTCGGCCTCGGGGCCCCTTTCCCGGTGGGCGAACCGGGCCCCGAGGACCCGGCCGTCGACCACCAGGGCCCCGTTCGCCGCGAACACCATGTCGGGCAGCGCGGGATCGGGTACGAGCGTCTCCACGGCGTGGCCGAGGGACAAGTAGCGGTCCCTGAGGTCCTCCCACTGGGTCAGGGCGAGGGGGAGGTCCACCGGTTTCGTGGGATCCATCCACGGATTGATGGAGTACGTGACCTTGAAGTGTGCAGGTGGGCACATCAGGTAGCGCCGGGGTGTGGCGTCTCTGCGCAAAGAAGGCTCCTCACGACTTTCACGACTCGGGACGAGTGCTGGAGAGAATCGTGCCTCCTCGACCGGGACGGCGCAGTGGACCGATGGGGTGGTTTACCGAAACGATGAGAGCCGGAGAGACGAAGAGACGAGACGTCTCGCTTGATAGCTTCGGGGCATGCCCAAGACCCCTGACGCCGCGCGCCGCAGCGACCGCTCCCGGCGCGCCATCCTCGATGCCGCGCTCGCCCTGGTCGGGGAGGTCGGCTACAACAAGCTGACCATCGAGGCCATCGCCGCCCGGGCCGGCGTCGGCAAGCAGACCATCTACCGGTGGTGGCCCTCGAAGGCCGCCGTCCTCCTGGAGGCCTCCCTCGCCCTCGCCGGGGACGCGGAGACGGACGCCGGGTGGACCGGCTTCCCCGACACCGGGGACCTCGCCGCCGACCTGAAGCACGTGATGCGGGCGACGGTCGACGAGTTCAACGACGAGAAGTACGAGGCCCCCGTGCGCGCCCTGACGGCGGCCGGCGCCAGCGACCCCGAGCTCGGCGCCCGGTTCACCGAGCAGCTCCTGGAGCCCCAGCTCGCCCTCTACGAGGCCCGGTTGCGCACGGCCCGCGAGGCCGGCCAGCTCGCGCCGGACACCGATCTGCGGCTCACGGTCGAGATGCTGGTGGGGCCGCTGACCTACCGCTGGTTGATGCGCACCGCGCCGCTCACGCACGCGTACACCGACGCGCTGGTGGACCGGGTGCTCGGCGGGGTGGCAAACGTCACCGCCCGCTAGACGCCCGACCCCCTGCGTTCACCCGGGCATGTTTGCACTGATTCTGCCGGTATGCAGGTATTCGCGGTCACCCGTCCACGGCCCCCCGGTCTCGAAGAGCGGTCACCCTGGGCGCAGGATGGTGGGACCATGTGAAGGTCTGCCGGGGTAACGGTGAGGTGAGGGGATCGATGGGGTCTGAGTCCGGCCGCGTCAAACGCGGCGAGCAGAGCAGGATTTCCCAATGGCTGCGCCGGCGGCAGAAACCCACCGCCGAGGACCCCGCACGGGACCGCGAGGCGCTCCTCGTGGCCGTTGCCGCCGCCGGTCTTCCCCTCGCCCCCGCGGCCCATCCCGCCGAATACCGGTGCTCGTGCGACCGCATCGGCTGTCCGACCCCGGCACGGCATCCGGTCTCCTTCGCCTGGCAGACCCAGTCGACCACCGACCGCGCGCAGATCGAGCGGTGGGCCCGCAACCAGCCCGAGGCCAACTTCATCACCGCGACCGGCATGGTCCACGACGTGCTCGACGTCCCGCTGGAAGCCGGCGCCGCCGCCCTGGCACGGCTCCTGGAGGCCGGCGTCAAGGTCGGCCCCGTCGCCGAATCGGGCGGCACCGGCGACCAGGCCCGGATGCTCTTCTTCACCGCCACCCGCGGCACCCCCGAGGACGAAGACGAGTGGTGGCCGTGCGCGCTGGACTGCCACCCCGAGACCATGGACGAGCACCCGGGCCTGCGCTGGCACTGCCGCGGCAGCTACGTCCTGGTCCCGCCGGCGGCCCTCCCCGGCGACCATGCGGTGAGCTGGATCCGCGGCATGGAACACCCCCTCCCGGACCCGCTGACCCTCCTGGAGACCCTGACGGACGCCTGCGCCGCGTACGCCGACACCTCCGACCGCACGCCGGCGACGGTGGCCTGGCCGCTCGGCCGCTGAGGAGCGGCAGCGGCCGCCGCACGTCAGTGGTGGATCTGCGTCACGACCACGTCGAGGGACCAGGCCCGGCCCGCCTTCGCGGGGGCTTCCGCCTCGACGACGTACCCCAGGTCCCGCAGGGCCGTCACCAACTCGGCGGGCGAACCGGGCACGGCACCCGCCACCAGCAGGTCCCGGACCAGCCGGCCCTTCGTGGCCTTGTTGAAGTGGCTCACCACGGACCGCTTCTCCACGCCGTCGACCGTCTGCGCGTGCAGCACCCGCACCGTCGCGGTCCGACCCGCGACCTCGCCCCTGGGCTTCCACGCCGTCGCGTACGCCGCCGAACGAAGGTCCAGTACGAGCCCGTCCCCGGCGGCGGCGGGCAGCACCGCCGCCATCGGCGCGCGCCAGTACGCGCCGAGCGCCCCCAGCCCCGGGAGCTTCACGCCCATCGAGCAGCGGTAGGAGGGGATGCGGTCGGTGACGCGCACCGCGCCCCACAGCCCGGAGAAGACGAGCAGCGTGTCCTCGGCCATCGCCCGCGCCGGCGCCGGCAGGTCGGCCAGGCCCAGCGCGTCGTAGAGCACGCCGGTGTAGACCTCCCCCGCCGGGCGGGCCGCCGCCGAGCGCAGCTCCGCGTTCTTCGCGACCTCGCCCCGCAGGCTCTCGCTCAGGCCCAGCACCTCACGGGCCTTCAGCTCGTCGCCCGAGCACAGGTCGACGAGCTCCGCCAGCACCGCCGCCCGGGCCTGCGCCAGACCCGGCAGCGACAGCTCCTGCGGCTCCAGCGGTGCGCCGGAGCCTCCGGCGGCCTTTCCCTCGGAGGGCGGCAGCAGCACGAGCACGGTGGTTCTCCTTCAGTACGGCACGGCACAGGGGGTGCGGCCCCCCGGCCAGGGTAGACGCCCGCCGGTCCCGCCCCGCCCTACGCCGGCCGGCGCAGGGCCGAGACCAGGGTGCCGGGGTCGTCCGCGTGGAAGCGGACGGTGGTGGCCGATCCGCGGGCGCCGAGCGGGCGGGTGAAGGCGAGCGGGCGGCTCAGCTCCAGGGTCACCGTGGTCTGACTGCCGACGATGAGGTCGAGCACCCCGTCGTCGGAGACCGTGACCAGCCGCCCCTCCGGATAGCGGCGCTCCACCCGTACCGAGGCCACCGCGTCCGGCGGGACGACGAGGTCGAAGAGGGCGCCGTAGCGGATCCGCAACGAGCCGTCGGCACCGACCACGTGCGGTCGGGTGACGCAGGCGGCGTGCAGGGCGATCACCAGCACGATCCCGTACACGTCCAGCACGAGCACCGCCCGGTGGACCGCCGGCCAGGGGATAAGGAGGGCCAGCGCCACGGTCTCGACCACCGACACGAAGACCATCCCGTACATCATGGCCGTCTGCGGCCCGGCGTACGCGGCGGCGAGGTCGCCGTGCCGCACCCCGTGCTTCCTGCGCAGGACCCACCGGCCGAGGGAGGCTCCGGCGCGCAGCTCGTGCCGCAGCAGCCGCCGCACCTGGACCGGGACCATGGCCCGGACCGCCGTCCGCAGGGCGGCCCGGGGTTCCCCGCCGGCGGCCCGGGCGGCGGCGTACAGCCCGCGCAGCACCCCTATCTGGAGCAGGAGCACCGCGAACACGCCGGCTCCGGCCGCGGCCAGGGCCGGCGTGGGCAGCCGCACCCCGGCCGCCCGGCACACCACGAGCACCAGCTCGGCCGGCAGGACAGCGGCCGCCGCGATCCGCGCCGCCCGTACGGCGCGGATCATCGGCGCCCCCGCTCGATGAAGGCCTGCATGACGCGGCGAACGACCTCCGCCTGCGCGGGCGCGTACTCGGCGAGCAGCGCCTCCTGGAACCCGGCCACGACCGCCCCGTTCCGGGGGATCGCGGCGAACACCTCGTCGGGGACCACGGCCACCAGCTCCGCGGCCAGGCCCGGGATCCGTGGGTCGTCCGCGCAGGCGTCGGCGAGTTCGTCCAGCCGCTCGTACAGGGCGAGCACCCCGGGGTCGGCGGCCAGCGGTCCGAGCGCGGCGTAGACCTCCTCGCCGCCCGCGCCCGACGCGTCGAGGAGCGTCAGGTGTTCGCGGTCCTTCGCCGCGGACGGCGAGGTCGTGCGCGGCGCCTTCGCCAGCAGCCCGGCGAGCGCGGGCGACATCGGCTCGCCCTCCCCCGGCCCGGCGGCCAGGAGCACCGCGAGCCGTCGCCGCCGTTCCTTGATCTCGGACTCCTGCCGGGCGAGGTCGGCGTCGAGCTCCTCCAGGACGTCCGCCAGGTCGCGCCCGGCGTCGTCCGCGAGGACGTCGCGCACCTCGTCGAGGCTGAGGCCGAGCTCGGTGAGCCGCCGTACGCGGGCCAGCAGGACGGCGTCCCGGACGGTGTAGGCCCGGTAGCCGTTGGGGCGCCGCTCCGGTTCCGGGAGCAGCCCGACATGGTGGTAGTGCCGGATCGCCCGGGTGGTGACCCCGACGACCGCGGCGATCTCTCCGATCCGCATGACCCCAGTAGAAACCTTGCCGTCGCGGCAAGGTCAAGCGGCGATGACACAGCCGGTACCATGGTCGCCACGGCAGACGAGTCGGCCGGGCGGCCGCGTCGGGATCTTCGGATCCCGCCGAGGAACGTCCGGGCTCCACAGGGCAGGGTGGTGGGTAACGCCCACCCGGGGTGACCCGCGGGACAGTGCCACAGAAAACAGACCGCCAGGGGCTTCGGCCCCCGGTAAGGGTGAAACGGTGGTGTAAGAGACCACCAGCGCCTGGGGTGACCCAGGCGGCTAGGTAAACCCCACCTGGAGCAAGGTCAAGAGGATCCGTCCCCGGACGGGTCTGCGCGAACGCTTGAGGGCTGCCCGCCCGAGTTCGCGGGTAGACCGCACGAGGCCGGCGGCAACGCCGGTCCTAGATGGATGGCCGTCTCCCCGGCGACCGCGAGGTCTCCGGGCGACAGAACCCGGCGTACAGGCCGGCTCGTCTGCCGCTTCCGCTCCCGTTCGGGGACGCGGTTCTCGACCCGCACCCTTCGGCTCCCGCCGGGGTTGCCGGCTGCCGTGGGACGGCACCCGCCAGGTTCCGGCGGTGCCCCGCCGGAATGTCTCCTCGGCGGCACCGCGCACCGCCTTCACCACCCGCACCACACGCACCACACGCACCGCAAGGATCCGGCTCGGCCGGGGGCCTGGCGGGGCGGGATCCGTCGGCCGGGCCTACCGCAGGTGCGAGGTGTCGTTCAGCAGGCGGACCGAGGCGTTGCCGTCGGCGTAGTAGGCCACCGCCGAGAGGGAGGCCGCCGAGAGCTCCATCCGGAACAGCGACTCCGGCGGTGCCCCGAGGGCCAGGCGGACCAGGGTTTTGACCGGGGTCACATGGGTGACCAGCAGGACGGTCCGCCCCGCGTGGGCGGCCAGCAGCCGGTCACGGGTGGCCGAGATCCTGCGGGCGGCGGCCGCGAAGCTCTCCCCGCCGCCGGTGGGGGCGGCCTTCGGGGAGTCCAGCCAGGCCTGGAGGTCCTCCGGGAAGCGTTCCTGCACCTCGGCGAAGGTCAGGCCCTCCCAGGCACCGAAGTCCACCTCGCGCAGGCCCTGTTCGACGCTCACGTCGAGTCCGAGGCGGTCGGCGACGGCCCGGGCGGTCTCGCGGCAGCGGAGCAGCGGGGAGCTGACGACCGCCTGCACGGTGCCACGGGCGGCGAGCGCCTCCGCGACGGCCGCCGCCTGGCGACGGCCGGCCGGGGACAGCTCGGGGTCGCTCCCCCCGCTTCCGGAGAACCGCTTCTGGGGGGTGAGCGCGGTCTCGCCGTGGCGCAGCAGCACGAAGGTGGCCGGGGCGCCCATGTCGGGCGCCCAGCCCTGGCCGCCCGCGGGCGCGGCGGCGGGCGGTGCCGTCGCGACGAGCGGTCCGCCCGTGTCGGCGCCGGCCTCCGCGGGCGCCGACACGGCGACCGGCACAGAGGAGGAAGCGGGCGCGGCGGCGGTGTCCGTGCCGCCCCGGGAGGCCGCCAGGGCGGCGCGCGCCGCTGCGGCGCCCGCGGCGGCGTCCCCGGGCGGGCCGGACGGCGGCGGGGTGGCCAGGGACCGGGCGGCGGACGCGTCGAGGGCGGCGGAGGAGGCTGACGGCTCCCACTGCCCGCCGCGCTTGCCCGCGTCCATCGCCTCGTTGGCGAGCCGGTCCGCGTGCTTGTTCCGCTCGCGCGGGATCCACTCGTACGTCACCTGCGCGCGGGGCAGGATCCGCGCGGCCTCGGCCGCGAGCGGCTTCATGTCCGGGTGCTTGATCTTCCAGCGGCCCGACATCTGCTCGACGACGAGTTTGGAGTCCATCCGGACCAGGACCACCGCGTCGGACGCGAGGTCACGGGCGGCCGTGAGCCCGGCGATCAGGCCCTTGTACTCCGCCACGTTGTTCGTCGCGACGCCGATGAACTCGGCGCGCTCGGCCAGCGTCTCGCCCGAGGCCGGGTCGAGGACGACGGCGCCGTAGCCGGCCGGCCCCGGGTTGCCCCGGGACCCGCCGTCGGCCTCGACGACGAAACGCGGCATCAGATGCCCGAGTCGGCCGTACGGACCAGGATGCGGCCGCAGTTCTCGTGCCGGACGACCTGGTCGCGGGCCGCGGCCTTGATCTCGTTGACCTCGGCCATGTCGAGCTCCAGCCGGCAGCCTTCGCAGCGGCGCTGGTAGAGGCGCGCGGCGCCCACCCCGCCCTGCTTGACGCGGATCTTCTCGTACAGGGCCATCAGGTCGCCCGGCATCGAGGTGACGATCACCTCGCGGTCCTTGGTGACCTTGGCGGCCTCGGTGTCGATCTCGGCGGTGGCCGCGTCACGGCGGGCGGTGGCGTCGGCCACCTTGGCCTCCAGCGCGGAGACCCGTCCGGTGAGCTCGGAGACGCGCTCCTGCGCGGCCTCCAGCCGCTCCATGACCTCCAGGACCACGTCCTCCAGGTCGCCCTGGCGCTTGGCGAGGGAGACGACCTCGCTCTGCAGGTTCGCCAGGTCCCGGGCCGAGATGCCCACGCCGGAGTCCAGCCGCTGCTGGTCGCGGACCGCGCGCTGGCGCACCTGGTCGACGTCCTGCTCCGCCTTGGTCTGCTCGCGTGCCGTGTCGCTCGCCTGGGTCTGGGCGGCGACCAGCAGGTCGCGCTGCTGCGTCAGGTCCTTGGTGAGCGTGTCGAGCTCGGCGTGCTCGGGCAGCGACGTGCGCTTGTGGGCGAGCTGAGACAGCCGGACGTCCAGCGCCTGGACATCGAGAAGTCGGATCTGGTCGGCGGGCTCGGCGTTCAGTTGGGGGCTCCTGAGATAGATGAGGGAGTTGAAGAGACGACGGACGGCGCGTGCGCCGTCCACGGGTCGGTGACCGTGCGCGAGACGTGGGTGCGCAGACCCCAGCCGTGGCGCTCGGAGATCGCGTCGAGCTGCGCGGCGGCCTGCTCGCACCAGGGCCACTCGGTGGCCCAGTGAGCCGCGTCGACGAGGGCCAGTGGGCTCTGCTCGCGGGCCTCGGACACCGGGTGGTGACGCAGGTCGGCGGTCACGAAGGCGTCCACGCCGGCGGCGCGGACCTCGGCGAGGAGGCTGTCGCCGGAGCCGCCGCTGACGGCGACGCGCCGGATCATGGCGTCCGGGTCGCCGGCGACCCGGATGCCCTGGGCGGTCGGCGGCAGCCACGCGGCGCAGCGGGCGGCGAACTCGCGCAGGGGCTCGGGGCGGTCCAGCTCGCAGATCCGGCCGAGGCCTCGGCGGCCCTCCGGGTCGGTCGGGTCCGGCACCAGCGGACCGGTGATCCGCAGGTCCAGGGCGCCGGCGAGGGCGTCGGAGACGCCCGGGTCGGCGGTGTCGGCGTTGGTGTGGGCGACGTGCAGCGCGATGTCGTTCTTGATCAGCGTGTGCACGACGCGGCCCTTGAAGGTGCCGGCCTCGACCGTGGTGGTACCGCGCAGGTACAGGGGGTGGTGGGTGACGATCAGGTCGGCCCCCAGCTCCACGGCTTCGTCGGCGATCTCCTGGACGGGGTCCACCGCGAACAGGACCCGGGTGACCTCGGCTTCGGGTTCGCCGCAAACGGTTCCGACCGCGTCCCACTGCTCGGCCCGCGAGGGGGGCCAGAGAGCGTCCAGCGCGGCGATGACTTCAGAGAGACGGGGCACGGGCCAAGGCTACCGTCCGTGGCGCCCGGCCCGGTCAGCGCCGGTCCTGGTGGAGCTGCCCGCCCGACGGCCGCGGTGCCTGCCTTTCGATGTCGGACAGCACAATCGCGCCGCCCCTCACCGACGAATCGCCGCCCGGACACCCTTACGTGTGAAGCCGCCTTGGTCGTGTTGTTCGGCAGGAATCCCGAAAACTAGCTTCCTCACCGGAGGTGACGGCCCGGATGACTGTCTGTGCCATCGAGATGACGACCACGGCCCCGTTCGCGATCTCCGCGGACGGGTCGTACGCCGCCCGGCTCGCCGGAGAGGGCGAGGCGCGCTACGCGGAACGCTGGACCCTGGCCGGTCCCGAGCCGTACGCGGTGCCGCTGCCCCTCGCCCAGCCCGAGGAGGCCGACAGCGGGCTCCTCCCGCTGTCCGACGGGCGCGTGCTGATCCACCGGCGGGTCGCGGACCGCCACGCCTTCTCCCTGCTCTACCCGACGGGCGCCGCGGCCGGGCCGCGCACCGGGGAGCTCCGGCTGGGCGGGGTGGACGCGGAGGAGGGCGTACGGGTCTTCCTGCTCCCGCCGGCCCCGGACGGCTCCAGTGCCTTCGCCGTGGCCGCGTCGGACACCGTGACCACGCTGTGGCAGGTGGCCGGGTGCGCGTTCGGGCCGCAGCCGGTGGCCCGGATCCCGGGACGCTGCTCGGGTGGCGTGTGGCTCGACCGGACGGGCCGGCTGCTGGCGCTGGACCGCGAGCTGGACGGCACCGTCAAAGCCGTCGCCGTGGACCTGGGACGTGACGGAGAGGTCTCACCGCTGCTCCAGATCACCGAGGACAGCGACGACCGGCTGCTGCGGGCCGAGCCCGACAGCGGGCTGCTGCTGATCCGCTCCGACGCCCCGGGCGAACCGCGCCTGGGCTGGGGGGTGCTGGGCAGCTCCCGCCCCGTCCGCTTCCCGGAGTGTCTGCGGCTCGGGGAAGCACTGCCCTTCGCGCTCCAGCCCGGCCAGGCCCTGATGCCGGAGAGCTGCGGGGTGGCGCTGTGGCTGCCCGAGGGGGACATCGGCCTGTGGCGTCCCGCCGACCGGCGTGTCTTCCGGCTGGCCGCCCCGACGGGGTGGCTGGGCGGGGCGGGGATGTGGAGCCCGCAGGGCCGCCTGCACCTGCCGTGCACGACAGCGGAGGCGCCCTGCGGGATCGTCGGGATGAGCCTTCCCGCCTCCCCTCCCCCGCCGGTCCGCCCGGACCGGCAGCCCCCGGCGTCGCCCCGCCCGGTCCCGCTCCAGCAGGCCCCCCTGGCGGGGCGGCAGTAGGCGGCAAGTTCGGCGGCGGCTCAGCCGTGCCTGAGGCCGAGGACCTCCGGCGCGGCGAAGGTCTCGTTCGCCGGGCGGGAGTCGTAGTGCGGGGTGAGGGCCTGGTCGAGCTCCTCGTAGGAGAAGGACTCCTTGCCCGTGTCGAACTTCGCCGCCACCCTGGGGCGTTCCATGACGACGACGATGCCGCCGTGCACGACGAAGAGCTGCCCGTTGGCCCTGGCGGAGGCGGGTGAGGCCAGGTAGCCGACGAGCGGGGCCACGTGCTCGGGGGCGAGGGCGTCCAGCGTGCCGTCCTCGGGGACCTCGAAGCCGGCGAAGACGTCCTCCGTCATACGGGTGCGGGCACGCGGGCAGATGGCGTTGGCCGTCACCCCGTACTTGGCCAGGGCCAGGGCGGTCGAGGTCGTCAGCCCCACGATGCCGCCCTTGGCCGCGGCGTAGTTCGGCTGGCCGGCCGAGCCGCCGAGGAAGGCCTCGGAGGAGGTGTTGACGATCCGGCCGTAGACCGGGCCGCCGGCCGCCTTGGATCGTTCGCGCCAGTGGGCGGACGCGAAGCGGGTGGTGTTGAAGTGGCCCTTGAGGTGGACCCGGATCACCGCGTCCCATTCCTCCTCCGACATCGAGAAGACCATCCGGTCGCGCAGGATGCCCGCGTTGTTGACCAGGATGTCGAGCTTCCCGTAGTGGTCGACGGCCAGCTCGACCAGCTCACGGGCCTGCTCGAAGTCGGCCACGTCGCCGAGATGGGCGACGGCCCGCCCGCCCGCGGCGCGGATCTCCTCGGCCACCTCCTGGGCCGGGGCGGCCGAGGCCTCCCCCGAGCCGTCCCGGCCGGGCTGGCCGAAGTCGTTGACGACCACGCTCGCACCCAGCCGCGCGAGTTCGATCGCCTCGGCCCGGCCGAGCCCGCGGCCCGCCCCCGTGACGATGGCGGAGAGTCCCTCAAGTGGCAGTGACATCCGTACGGTTCCCCTCGGAGATCGGATCGGCGGAACGGATCTGCAGAACGGGTCGGCGATCGGGGCGGCCGGGAAGGGCCGGTGGCCGGGTCAGAGTTCGATACAGGTGCGCAGGGCGACGCCGGTGCGCATCTGGTCCAGGGCGTCGTTGACCTCCGCCAGGCTCACCCGGTGCGTGATCAGGTTGGCCAGGTCGATGCGGCCGGCCCGCCACAGGGAGATGGTGCGCTCGTAGGAGCGCAGCACGTCACCGCCGCCGTACATCGACGGCAGGATCTTCTTCTCGTCGAAGAAGAGCGAGAACATGTTGATCCGGAAGTCGTCGTCGAGAGCGCCGGCCCCGACCACGACGACCGACCCGCCGCGCCGTGTCATCTCGTACGCCTTCTGCACCGTCGCGGACTTGCCGACGACCTCGAAGACGTAGTCGAAGCCCTCGCCGGCGGTGATCCGGTGTCTGGCGTCGGCGAACTCCTCCGGGGCGACCGCCTCGGTGGCTCCGAAGCGCAGGGCCGCCTCGCGGCGGGACTCGACCGGGTCCACGGCGATGATCTGGGCAGCGCCCTGCACCTTGGCTCCCTGGATGACGGATATGCCGACGCCGCCGCAGCCGATGACGGCGACGCAGGAGCCGGCCTCCACCCTGGCGGTGTTGATAGCCGCTCCGAGGCCGGTGGTGACGCCACAGCCGATCAGTGCCGCGATGTCGAAGGGGAGGTCGTCGGGGATCGGGATCGCGCAGGCGGCGGGGACCACCATCTCTTCGGAGAAGGTGCCGGTGCCGGCGAAGCCGAAGACGTCGCCCGTGGCCCGCTTGAAGTTGGGGGTGGCGACGTTCCCGAACGCCTCCAGGCACAGGTGGCCCTGGCCGCGCCTGCAGGAGGGACAGTGACCGCAGGGCGGCAGCCAGCAGACGAGGACGCGGTCGCCGATCGCGTGGCCGGTGACGCCGTCGCCGACGTCGGTGATCACGCCGGATCCCTCGTGACCCGGGACGAAGGGGGCGGGCTGCGGCAGGACACCGCTCATGGCGGACAGGTCCGAGTGGCACAGGCCGGTGGCCCTGACCCGGATCCTGACCTTGCCGGGGCCGAAGCCCACGGCTTCCATGTCGTCGACGACTTCCAGCTTGTCCTGGCCGATCTCGCTCTGCAGTGCTGCGCGCACGGTGCGGCTCCTTAGTGGGTGCTACGAGTGTTCGACGACGGTGTCGGCGAGGACCGGCGCGTCGTCCCGTTCGACGGCGGTCACCGACACCAGGACGCGGCCGGTCTCCTGCCACATCCGGATGCGCAGCGTCTCGCCCGGGAAGACGATCCCGGCGAAGCGCGTGCGATAGGTGCGGACCCGGGAGACGTCCCCGCCGAGGGCCGTGTCGACGACGGCCTTGAGGGTCATGCCGTACGAGCACAGGCCGTGCAGGATCGGCCTGTCGAAGCCGGCGAGCTTGGCGAACTCGGGATCGGCGTGCAGGGGGTTCCAGTCGCCGGAGAGGCGGTAGAGCAGGCCCTGGTCCTCGCGGACGTGCCGCTCCTCGACCCGGTCGGGGTCCCGCCCGGGCAGTTCCTCCTTGACGGAGGGTCCGCGCTCGCCGCCGAAGCCGCCCTCTCCGCGTACGAAGATCTGCGCGTCACTGGTCCACAGCGGTCCGTCGGCGTCGGCGACCTCGGAGCGCAGCACGATCACGGCCGCCTTGCCCTTGTCGTAGACGGCGGCGACCTTGGAGCTGGAGGTGGCCCGCCCCTTGACGGGAATGGGCCGGTGCAGCTCGATGGAGTGGCCGCCGTGCAGGACGTGGGCGAGGTCGACCTCGATGCCGGGGGCGGCGAGGCCGCCGAGCATGGCCATGCCGGCTCCGGCGACGGTCGCGAAGCTGGGCAGGACGTGGAGCTTGGATTCGAGGGTGTAGCGCAGCTCCTCCGGGTCGGTGGCCGGCAGGCCCGCGCCGAGGCCGAGGTGGTAGAGCTGGATGTCCTTGTGGTCCCAGCCGATGTCCCCCTGGCGGGGGTCTGCGGCGAGTGCCCTGGCGGCGTCGATCGGCATGAGGATGCGGCTCCCTGTCGTCGGTGTGGCGGGAAAATCGCTGCCCTGGAAGACCTCGGCGCGGCCGTCCGCACCGTCGGCCGCACCGAGGTCGTTTGCGGGGCGACCGGTTCTAGAACGCGTTCTAGGCTCGGCCGGTGAGGGAATGTATAACGCACGCCCCGGCACTTGGGAAGACTCTTGACTGCCCGTCAGATAGGCTTTGCCGGTGGACGAAATGCCCGTGGAACACCGCCGGACCCGCACCCTGCGGGTCCTCCTGGAACCGCATAATCCGGCTCTGGCGCTCCAGCTCGGCCTCCAGCCGGACATCGACGTCGTACGGGACGCGGCGGCCCGCCCCGAGGTGGCTCTGGTGGAGGATCTCGCGGCGGTGACCGCCCTGCTGGAGGACGATCCGGAGTGCCGGATCCTGGTCCTGACGGGCTCGGCGCGCTCGGGTCTGCGGGAGGCCGCGCTCGCCGCCGGCGCGGCGGGGCTGGTCCTGCGGGACGACCGGGTGGAGGCCCTGGCGGAGGCGATCCGCCGGGCCTCGACGGGCGAGACGGTGATCGATCCGGCCCTGGGGTGAATCCTTTCGAGGTGCCCATGCCTCTTGTGTATGTCGCCGACGCCGAGGTCGGCACCTGACCTGGAGGTTGTCGTGATCACTGCTCTCGCCGTCGCCGGCGCGGCCGTCCTGCTCTGCGCGTGCACCGTCGCCGTTCTGCGCAAGCGGGGCCGGGCCCGTGGCTGACCGTACCGACTGGCCGGGCGAGGCGCTGGTGGTCGCCGCGCAGGCCGGTGACCTCGATTCGCTCACTGCGCTGGTCGCCGGGTCGCATCCGAACGTACGCCGCTTCGCGCACTCCTTGTGCGCATCGCGCGAGGACGCCGAGGACGCGGCCCAGGAAGCGCTGATCATCCTGTACCGCAGGGTCGGCATGCTCAGGGCTTCCGGGGCGCTGGCGTCGTGGATGTTCCGCATCGTGCGCAACGAGTGCCTGCGCCGCGCCCGGCTGATGCCGAGGGAGCGCCCGCCGCTGCCGGACACGGCCGTCATGTCCGCCGAGGACGAGGTGCTGCGGCGCCTGGAGGCGGGACGGGTGGCGGAGGCCATCGCCGCGCTGCCGGCGGACCAACGGCGCGTGCTGATCATGCGGGACGTCCAGGGGCACAGCGGGCGGACCGCCGCCGAGGCCCTGGGCTTGAGCACCGCCGCGATGAAGTCGCGACTCCACCGCGCCCGTGCGGCACTCCAGCACACCCTGGGGGACACCCGTGCCCACCACTGACACCGCGACTCCCTCCCGATCCTCCCGATCCTCCCGATCCTCCGGATCCGGCTTCGCGAGCGCGTCCGTGCCGCGGCACCTGGCGCGGGGCGCAGTGGGCTTCGGCGCGCTGATCGCGGCCTTCGCCCTCATCCCGGTCTTCGGCCCGGCCACCCTGCTCCTCGCGCCGGTCGGGCTGGTCGCGCTGCGCGGCTGCCCGATGTGCTGGGCGATCGGGCTGGCCGAGACCGTCTCCCGGGGCCGCCTCCGCAGGCAGTGCACCGACGGCCGCTGCGAACTGAAACCGGCTGCACGGAAGTCCTGGGCCGGGAAGGGGATTTCGTAGGCTGGCCCGATGGGCCTCTTCGACCGACTGACCGGCACCCGGCACCCCGAACCCGGTACGCCGCCGCTCCCCGCCGCCGAGCTCCGGGCCGCCCTGTTCGCGCTCGCCGGCCCGGACGCTCCGTTCACCCTCCGGGAGGGCACCGCGACGGAGGGTGCCCAGCTGGTGGCGGTGTGGCACATCCCCGGTTGAGTCCCGGAGCCTGGTCCGGGGGCCGGGTCCCGTCGGTCTGGGGGCAACGGGGTGTCCGAGGCCGGGCCCCGGGGTGCGGCTGCGGCGGGGCGGTGGGGGCGCGGTCAGCGGCGCAGCAGCGTGACGACCGCCGCCCCGCCCAGGCCGATGTTGTGGGCCAGGCCGACGCGTGCGCCCGCGACCTGCCGCGCACCCGCCTCGCCCCGCAGCTGCCAGACCAGTTCCGCCGCCTGCGCCAGCCCCGTCGCGCCCAGCGGATGGCCCTTGGAGATGAGCCCGCCCGAGGGATTCACCACCCACCGCCCCCCGTACGTCGTGGCCCCGCTCTCCACCAGCTTGCCCGCGGCCCCGTCCTCGCACATGCCCAGCGCCTCGTACGTCAGCAGCTCGTTGATCGAGAAGCAGTCGTGCAGCTCCACCACGTCCACGTCCTCGATGCCGAGCCCGGACGCCTCGTACGCCTGCCGGGCCGCCGCCGCGCTCATCGGCTTGCCGACCACGTCGATGCAGGAGCCCGACGCGAACGACTCCTCCGTGTCCGTCGTCATGGCCTGTCCGACGATCTCCACCGCCTTGTCGTGCAGCCCGTGCGCCACCAGGAACCGCTCGGACACCACCAGGGCCGCCGCCGCCCCGTCCGAGGTCGGGGAGCACTGGAGTTTCGTCAGCGGTGCGTGGATCTCCTTCGCCGCCAGGATCTCCTCGACCGAGTACACGTCCTGGAACTGCGCGTTCGGGTTGTCCGCCGAGTGCCGGTGGTTCTTCGCGCCGACCGCCGCGAGCTGCGCGGGCGTGGTCCCGTACCGCTCCATGTGCTCGCGCGCCGCGTTGCCGAAGATCTGCGCCGTGGGCGGAGACATCTCGAAGCCGTGGCCCGCCGCCATGATCGCGTAGTGCCGGGCCACCGGCGACGTCTTGAAGTCCCCTCCGTCAGCGCCCCCGCCCAGCGCGCCCCGCTTCATCTTCTCGAAGCCCAGCGCCAGCACGCAGTCGCTCAGTCCGCCCTCCACGAACTGCCGCGCCATCATCAGCGCCGTCGATCCCGTCGCGCAGTTGTTGTTGACGTTGTAGACCGGCACCCCGCTCAGCCCCAGCTCGTACGCCGCGCGCTGGCCGGCGGTGGAGGCCTGGAAGCAGTAGCCCACCGGCACCTGCTGCACCAGCCCGTAGTCCACACCCGCGTCCGCGAGCGCCGCGGTCCCGGCCTCCTTCGCCATGTCCCAGTACTGCCGGTCCCGCGACTCGGGCTTCTCGAACTTCGTCATGCCGACGCCCACGATGTACGACTTCATGCCCCTGGTGTCCCTTCAGTCCCTCGGAAGGCCGAGAATCCGCTCGGCGACGACGTTGAGCTGGACCTGCGTGGTGCCCCCGGCGATGGTCAGGCAGCGGGACATGAGCATGGCGTGCACCGCCCGCTCCCCCGCCTCCTCCTGCACCGCGCCCGCCGGCCCGAGCAGTTCGAGCGCCAACTCGGCGGTCCGCTGCTGGTGCGGGGTCTGTACGAGTTTGCGCACGGAGGCGCCCGCGCCCGGCTCCAGCCCCGACACCTGCTGGAGCGTGGTGCGCAGCCCGATGCAGGCCAGGGCGTGCGCCTCGGCGGCCAGCGCGCCGAGGCGGGCCCGCTGCGCGCCGTCGAGGTCGGCGGCGCGCGCGAGGAGCGCCTCCAGTCCGGTGTCGAAGGTCATCTGGTCGGCCATGTGCACCCGTTCGTTGCCGAGGGTGTTGCGGGCCACCTTCCAGCCGTCGTCGGCCGCGCCGACCAGGGCGTCCGCCGGGAGTTCGACGTCGTCGAGGTAGACCTCGTTGAAGAGGGCCTCGCCGGTGATCTCCTTCAGCGGCCGGACGTCGATCCCGGGGGTGTTCTTCATGTCGACGACGAAGTACCCGAGCCCCTTGTGCCTGGGCGCCGCCGGGTCGGTGCGCGCCAGCAGGATCCCGAAGTCGGCGCTGTGCGCGGAACTCGTCCACACCTTCTGCCCGTTGACCAGCCAGGAGCCGTCCTCCCGCCGGTCCGCCCGGGTCCGCAGCGAGGCCAGGTCGGAGCCGGCGCCCGGCTCGGAGAAGAGCTGGCACCAGCTGATCTCCCCGCGCAGGGTGGGGAGTGCGTAGGCGTCGCGCTGCGCCTGCGTCCCGTAGGCCAGCAGGGAGGGCACGATCCAGGTGGCGATGCCGAGGTCGGAGACCTTGACCCCGGCGGCCGCGAGCTCCTGCTGGACGACGATCTGCTCCACGGGTCCGGCGCCCAGGCCGTAGGGCGGCGGCAGGTAGGGCGCCGCGTAGCCGGTGGGGGCCAGGACCCGCCGGGCGGCGGCCGGGTCGAGGCCGCGCGCGCCCTCGACGGCGGCGCGGGCCTTCGCGCGGTACGCCTCGGCCTCGTCGGGCAGCTCCAGGCGCAGCTCCCGTCGCGCACCGCCCGACGCGCACCGCACGGCCCGTACCCGGTGCCCGTCGCCGGGCCCGAGCAGCTGGCGGGCGACGACGGCCCGCCGCAGATGGATGTGGGCATCGTGCTCCCAGGTGAAGCCGATCCCGCCGAGGATCTGGATGCAGTCCTTGGCGCAGGAGTACGCGGTGTCCAGGGCGGTCCCGGCGGCGAGGGCCGCGACCAGCGAGCGCACCTCGGCGGGCTCGTCCATGGCGCCGGCTGCGTCCCAGGCCAGCGCGCGGGCCTGCTCCAGCCGCACGAGCATGTCGGCGCACAGGTGCTTGACGCCCTGGAACCGCCCGATGGGCCGACCGAACTGCTCGCGCACCTTGGCGTACTCGGCGGCCGTGTGCAGGGCCCAGGCGGCGGTGCCGCACGCGTCGGCGGCGAACAGCGTGCAGGCGAGGTCGCGGACCAGCGCCGTGTCCAGCTCCAACAGCCGCCCGGCGGGGACGACCGCACCGCGGGCCCGCACCTCGGCGGTGGGGCGGGTCGGATCCGCACTGTCGTGCGTACGGATGTCCAGCGAGGCGGCGTCCACGGCGAACCAGCGGGGCCCGTGCGCGGTCTCCGCGGCGAGCAGCACCAGATCGGCCTCGCCGGCGCCGAGCACCGGCGGTGCGAGCCCGTCGAGCAGGTGCCCGCCGCCCTCGGTGGCCGTGGCGGTCAGGCTCCCCGGCTCCAGCGCGACCGCCCCGACCCGGCCGGCGAGGGGATCGGCCCCGGCCCGGTCGAGCAGTACGGAGGCCAGCGCGCTCGGCAGGTACGCGCCCGGCAGGGCGGCCCGGGCGGCCTCCTCGACGACGACGGCCAGGTCGAGCAGGGTCCCGCCCTCCAGGTGCGGCTCCAGGAGCCCGGACTCCGCCAGAGCGTCCCAGTAGCCGGGTCGCACCCCGGTCCGCGGCGGGGAGTCGAGCAGCTTGCGCACCTCTTCGGGAGGCACGACCCGCGCCACCCAGCCGCGCATCGCCTCGGCCAACTCCCGCTGCTCCTGCGTGATTCCGATGCCCATGCGCGGCAGACTAGAACACGTTGCAATCTGACGGAAGGTCAGATGCAGGCGTTCTTCGCGTCCACCGCCCAGCAGGGTGCGGGGTCCCCGCCCGCGGCCCCTGGGCAGACCATGGGGAGAGGTTCCACCCCGGAAAGGAAGGTCCGCATGACCACCCCCGACTGCCCGCGCTGCGGGCGCACACTGACGCCCTTCACGGTCGCGCTCCGCCGCAACCGCTGGGGCGGAGCGGCACCGGCGCGACGCCCCGAGGCGTGGTGGGAATGCCCTGGGTGCGGCTGGCTCGGCTGCGAGCACCGCACGGGCACACCACCCGTCCCCATGCGGCGCCTGGAGGGCGAGGACGGTGACTGCATGTTCTGCGGCGAGGAGGAGTCGAACGTCGCCTCCGAGCCGCACCTGCGGGAGGACGGCCTGCTCGGCGACTGGATGGTCTGCCTGGCGTGCGGCACGAGCAACGGCCGCCGCCTGGGCCCGCCCTCCCGCTAGGGAGCGTCCGCAAAGCAGCGCCGGCCGCCCGGAGGGGGCGGGCCGCGGCCGCGCGGGTCAGCTTCGCCGGGCGGCCTTCAGGGCGGCGCGGGCGCCGTCCTTCGCCTGCGTCTCGCAGGCACCCCTGGTGTACGGCTTCGCCCGGAGGCCCACCCAGACCGAGAGGTTGCCCTCCCGCACGGCGAGGACGCAGGTCCAGTCGGCAGTGGCCGACCCCCAGGAGGCCTCGGTGCCGAACCCGATGCGGGGCGCCTCGCGCTGACCGGCGGCCTCCGACTGGAAATGCACCCGCCCCGTCCCGCCCTGCCCGAGCACGCCGACGGCCTGGAACGGCTGCACCTGCTCCATGTCCCCCGCTCCCTCGCCCCGAGTAGAGGGCGGATCACACAGAGACGGCCCTCACGAACGCCTCGAAAGCGGCGGGGCGGACGGTGAAGACGGGCCCCTCGGGGACCTTGGAATCCCGCACGGCGACGAGGCACGGCTGGGCTGCGACCTCGACGCAATTGCCGCCGGTGTCGCCGCTGTACGAGGACTTGCGCCAGGCCAGGGCGCCGAGCGGGGCACACTCGACACATTGTCCGCCGGTGTCGGAGCTGTACGAGGACTTACGCCACCGTGCGCCCGGCAGGTTCTGGATGAGCTCCATAACGTTCCTCCATTACGCGGGCGATCCGGACCGCCGATTCCTCCAGCGAGAGGGCGGCAGCCTGCAAATGATCGTAACGGAGTGAACCTTCCCTGAGAGCCTGCGGATTGGCCGTCATATGACCCTGGACAAAGTCCTCCGTATAGACAATGTCCGGGTCGTCGTCGAACCGCAGGAGGCTGAACGACCCCGGCTGCCCAGCGTGGGCGCCCGCCTCGAAGGGCAGGATCTGCACCTGCACCCACTGCCGCCCCTGTTGGGCCAACAAATGGGCGAGTTGATTCCGCATGACGTCCCGGCCACCGATCTCCTGATGCAGCACGGCCTCGCTCATCACCACCCACATCAGTGGCGGGTTCTCGCGGTCGAGTACGCGCTGTCGCTCCATCCGCGCGGCGACTTTCGCGTCGAGATCGTCGCTCCACACCCCCAAGACCGCCCGGGCATACTCCTCCGTCTGCAGCAGCCCATCCACCAACTGCGCTTGGTAGGTGGAGAGATAGGACGCCCGCGCCTCCATCTCCGCATACGCCTGGAACCACGTCGGCAGCTGGCTCCGCAGCACGAGCCCCACCAGCCGCGAGAACACCCCGCCCGTGCCGAGCGCCGCGTCCACGCGTTCCGAGAAGTCCCGTGTCGGGACCCTCCGCGTGGTCTCGACCTGGCCGATCAGCGAGCCCGTGCAGAAGACGATGCTGCCGAGCTGCGCCTGGTTGAGGCCCGCGTCCTCTCTCAGGCGGCGCAGTTCGGAGCCGTAGTAGTCCAGCGGTGAGGCGCTGGGATCGAGATCGCGCACGCCGACCATGGACGGTCACCCCCAAGCCGGTTGCCGGTGCCGTGGCCGAGCGTAGCCGTCGCCACCTCTTTCGGTGACCCGATTCGCCGAGCCGGACCGGCCTTCGGCGATAATGCCCACGTGGGGGAACTGATCGAAAACCGGTACGCACTGGAGGAGTTGCTCGGCCGCGGCGGCTTCGGTGAGGTGTGGCGGGCCGAGGACGGACGGATCGGGCGTCGGGTCGCCGTCAAGATCGGCTATCCCCAGACCCCCGAGGACACCCGCCGCTTCGAGCGGGAGGCGAGCCTCGCCGGCAACCTCGCCCATCCCAACATCGCCACCGTCCACGACTTCGGCCGGATGGAACGCGACGGGCGCGATGCCGTCTTCTTGGTCATGGAGCTGCTGCGCGGCCGCAGCCTGGCCGACGTCCTGGCGGACGGTGTGCCGCCGCTCGCAGACGCCCTGGAGTGGGCCGGCCGGATCGCGGACGCGCTCGGGGCCGCGCACGCCGCCGGGATCGTGCACCGGGACGTCAAGCCCGCGAACGTCATGGTCACCGATGCGGGCACGGTGAAGGTCCTCGATTTCGGTATCGCCAAGGCCGGGGCGGGGGCCGGGGCCGGGGCCGGGGCGGGTACGGATCTGACCGGCACCGGGATGGTCATCGGCTCGTTCCCGTACATGGCTCCCGAGCGGTGGACCGGTGGGGCGGGCGGGGTCCCGGTCGACGGCCGGGCAGATCTGTACGCCCTCGGCTGCGTGCTGATGGAGCTGCTCACCGGCAGCCGGCCGTTCGCCGCCGGCGAGATGCACGAGCTCCTCGCGCAGCACCTCACGGCCGAGCCGCCCGCGCCGAGTGCGTTGCGGGCGGGGCTGCCGGCCGCGCTGGACTCCCTCGTACGGGACCTGCTGGCGAAGGACCCCCGTGACCGGCCCGCGGACGCGGCGGAGGTTTCCCGGCGGCTCGCCGGAGCCACCCGCGGCGAAGTCCCCGGCGCCCCCGCACCGCAGGAGGCTTCGCCGTACCCACCTCCGCCCTCGTACGTGCCCACCGTGCACACGGCGGCCGACGACGCGGTCCGACTGATGCTGGACCGGCGGCTGACGCAGCTGCTGGAGGACTCCCCCACGGATGTCGTCGACCGGCTCGCCATGCTGGTCGACGACCTGACGGAGGAGCTGGGCGCACACGACGCGCTCACGGTCCGTGCCGCCTACCACCGGGCGGTGCGGCTCCGCCGGCGGTCCGCGACCGACCTGGAACGCATCCTGCCGCGCATGGTTCGGGTCCTGGGTCTGGAACATCCGGAGACGATCACCGCCCGTGTCACCTGCGTCGGCGAGGCCGCGGCCCATGGCCCCGGCGACGGCCGGCGCCACGAGGCGGAGCTGCGCGAGCTCATCGGGCAGGCCGGGAGGGTGTTCGGCGCGCACGGAATCGTCACGCTGACCGCCCGCTACCACCTGGCTTCGGCCATGCACCGGGGCGCCCGCGACCGCGACGGCCAGTGGGACATGCGCACGCGGGAGCGGGCGGAGAGCGAACGTGCCTGGCTGGCGCCGCTGCTGCCAGACCTGGAGTGGGCACTGACCGCCGACAGTCCCGTCCTGCTCGACGTGCGGCGCCGACTGGCGCACGACGCCTGGCTGGTCGGCGACTTCACCGGGGCCGCCGAGCTGTACTGGCGCCTCTTCCCGGACCTGGCGGAGCTGGCCGAGTACGGCGATCCCGAAGTGGCACACCGCGTCCTGCGCAGCATCGGCGAGGCGGGCGACCCGGTGAGCGCGCTGGCGCACATGGACCTGCTGCTGCACCGGCTGCCCTTCCTCTCGGGCATGCAGTGGCTGGCGCAGGAGGTCTCCGACACCCGGTCGGAATTCCGGCGGGCCGTACGCGAGCAGCGGCGCGTCGAGGGGCCGGGCGGGAGCGGCGGGCTGTCCCGGCTGTTCGGCCGCTGACCCGCCGCACACCCGCGGCGACCCCGGCATGGACCCCTACCCGGCGGTAGGGCAGCATGGGCCGCCACACGGAGCTCAGCAGGAGGAACGACATGGCCACCCCCAAGCCGGAGACCCTCGCCGCCTTCGAGGCCGCCAAGGGGTTCATGCCCGTACGGGAGGGCCTCGCCCTGTACGAGGCGGCCGCCGCGGCCGGGGCGCTCGGACTGCCGCTGCTGGAGGTCGGCACGTACTGCGGGCGCTCCACGATCCTGCTGGCCGACGCCGCCCGCGAGGCCGGCGTGGCCGCCATCACCGTGGACCACCACCGCGGCAGCGAGGAGCAGCAGCCCGGCTGGGAGTACCACGACCCGACGGTCGTGGACCCGGAGGTCGGCCTGATGGACACCCTCCCCACCTTCCGCCGCACCCTGCACGGGGCCGGGCTGGAGGAGCACGTGATCGCGATCGTCGGCCGCTCCCCGCAGGTCGCGGCGGCGTGGGGCGGCAAGCTGGGCTTCGTCTTCATCGACGGCGGCCACACCGACGAGCACGCCGCCGGCGACTACGAGGGCTGGGCCCCGCACGTCGCGGAGGGCGGCACGCTCGTCATCCACGACGTGTTCCCGGACCCGGCGGACGGCGGCCAGGCTCCGTACCGGATCTATCTGCGGGCCCTGGCCTCGGGGGCCTTCGAGGAGGTCTCGGTCACCGACTCGCTGCGCGTGCTGCGCCGCACAGGCCCGGGAATCTGACACCACCGCTCATATAAGCGCACCACGCCCCCGGATGGCGCAGTACCGGCCGGGCCGCGGGGCTGCGGTCTAGCATCGCGGACGTGCGCTACGACGACAGCCCCCCGCCCCCCGAGTCCGGCTCCTCGGCGAATCCGGACCGGCACTGGTTCACCCGACGCTCCACGCTCGTGGTCGGGATCGCCGCACTCGCCCCGGCCTGCCTCGCGGGCTGGGTCCTGACGCAGGCCCTGTCCGGGGCCGGGCCGGAGGCGAGCCGGTCCGGCGCGGCGCCGCAGCCCGCCTCGCACTCGTCCCTGTCGCCGGGCCAGCGGGACGCGAAGCCGGGCTCCACGCCGAGCGGCAGCCCGAGCGGCAGCCCGGACGCACCCGCGGCGGCGCCCGTACCGGCTCCGGCCAAGGGTCCGCTCACCGGCAAGACGGTGGTCGTCGACCCGGGGCACAACACCGGGAACTTCAGGCACACCGGCGAGATCGACCAGCAGGTCGACGTCGGCACCCACCGCAAGGAGTGCGACACCACCGGCACGACCACCAACTCCGGTTACATGGAAGCGGAGTTCACCATGGACGTGTCGAAGCGCCTGCGGACCGCCCTGGAGGCCCAGGGGGCGAAGGTGGTCCTCACCCACGAGACGGGCGACCGCGCCTGGGGGCCGTGCATCACGGAGCGCGCCCAGATCGGCAACGAGGCGAACGCCGACGCGGTCGTGTCCGTCCACGCCGACGGCGTCTCGGCCGGCAACCGCGGCTTCCACGTGATCCTCCCGGCCAAGGTCAAGAGCGGCGCCGCCGACACCACGAAGATCGTCGGTCCCTCACGGGATCTCGGCGAACGGATCGCCGGGAATTTCGCCCGCACCACCGGTTCGGCACCCGCCAACTACCTGGGCGGGGGTACCGGCTTGGTGGTCCGCGACGATCTGGGCGGG
This sequence comes from Streptomyces sp. NPDC058880, assembly GCF_042742535.1. Lineage (NCBI taxonomy): Bacteria > Bacillati > Actinomycetota > Actinomycetes > Kitasatosporales > Streptomycetaceae > Streptomyces > Streptomyces sp. NPDC058880. The sequence goes on along the minus strand of NZ_JBHYMC010000019.1, from coordinate 39,618 downwards.
CTGAACCTGTCAACTCGGCCCAAGGTGTTCATCGAATGCGGCAACATGCGTGACGCCAAGGACGCGGCACAGCTGACGAGTCCGCAGTGGCGGCAGAAGGCGGCTCAGGGCATCGCGGACGGCATCGTCGGCTTCCTGGGCGGGTAGTCCCTCTCGGGCGTCCCGCCGGGGCGCCCGCCGCCCCGATCCTCTCGGTTGCGGGATACATCCGTACCATGGTGCCGCCCGTCTGCTGCAGGCACGAACTGCGCTGCGACCGCGGCACCACGAGACGACCGAGACCGAGAAGGACACCTAAGACGTGAACATCCGCTCCCTCACTCGAGGCGACGGCGTGGTGATCGGAGCAGCGGCGCTGCTGTTCATCGCCTCGTTCCTCGATTTCTACTCCACCACGGGTGGCGACCTACCGAGCGCGTGGGACACCGACTCCTACCGCCTGGTGCTGCCCAGCGTCTTCCTGCTCGGGTTCATCGCCGCCGGTCTGCTCGTCGCGGGCCGCTTCCTGCCGGAGAGCCGCAAGGTGCTCGGCCTGCCGATGTCGGCGTGGGGCACGGTCCTCGCCGTCTCGTCCGCCTGGTCCGCGCTGTGGGCCCTGATCACCTGCCCGAGCACGCTCGACCTGGGCGCGGGCGCCGTCATCGCCTTCCTCGCCACCCTGGCTCTGGCCGGTGTGGCCCTCTTCGGCGCGAAGCTCCCGGCGCTCGCCGGTGCGCTGGTGCCGGAGTCGCGGCCCGCCGCCCCGCAGCCCTACGGCGGCCAGCCGCAGCCGGGTGCCGGCTACGGCTACCCGGGCGGGCAGCAGCCCTACGGTTCCACCCCGCAGCCGGTCCCGCCGTACGGGGGCACGCCGACTCCGGCACCCGGCCCGCAGGACTCGGGCGCCGGCCACCACGCGGCCGCAGCGCCCGCCCCGGCGACGGACTTCAGCCCGTTCTGGTTCGCGGTGCCGGTGGCCCGCCCCCTCTTCGCCGAGGACGGCTCGTCCGCTCAGATCGCCGAACTCGCCCCGGGCACCTGGTACCTGGCCGTCGAGCAGCGCGGCGCGGCCGCCCTGGTCGCGCAGACGCAGGACGGCCGTCGCGGCATCCTGAACGACACCTCGGGCATCCAGCGCGGCTGATCCGCGCCCGCGTCCGCAGTCCCACCGCTTCGCCCCACCGGTCTCCGGTGGGGCGAAGCGCGTTCTCGGCACTGCCTGCACGGAGCAGCCGCGCCGGCCCGGCCCGGTGCGCCCCGGTGCGGCCCGGTGCGGCCCGGTGCGGCCCGGTGCGTGGACGCCGCCCTTCCGGGCCGGGGGCCGTTGCCCTACAGTCACCTGACGCATCGTCAGTTACGGCCGGAGGGACCCGCCATGCGCCTCGGACTCGCACTGGGCTACTGGGGTCGCGGCCCCGACCCGGCCCACCTGCGCCTCGCCACCGAGGCCGAGCGCCTCGGCTACGACTCGGTGTGGACCGCCGAAGCCTGGGGCTCCGACGCCTTCACCCCCCTGACCTGGATCGCCGCGCACACCACCCGGATCCGCCTGGGCACCGCCATCGCGCAGATGGCCGCCCGCACCCCCACCGCCACCGCCATGCACGCCCTCACCCTGGACCACCTCTCCGGCGGGCGGATGATGCTGGGCCTGGGCCTGTCCGGCCCGCAGGTCGTCGAGGGCTGGTACGGCCGCCCGTTCCCCGCCAGCCCGCTGACCGCCACCCGCGAGTACGTCGACGTCATCCGCCAGGTCCTGCGCCGCGAGGGGCCCGTCGCCCTCGACGGCCGCTTCCACCGCCACCCGTACCGCGGCGAGGACGGAACCGGGGTCGGCAAGCCCCTCAAGCCGATCACCCACCCGCTGCGCGCCGGCCTGCCGCTCCTCCTGGGCGCCGAAGGCCCCAAGAACATCGCCCAGACCACGCGGATCGCGGACGGCTGGCTGCCCCTGTACTGGTCACCGACCCGCACGGACGTCTACCGGGCCGCCTTGGCCGACCTCCCCGAAGACTTCATGATCGCGCCGATGGCCCGGGCGCGCGTCTGCGACGACGTCTCCGAGGGCCTGCTGCCGGTCAAGGCGATGCTCGGCTTCTACATCGGCGGCATGGGCCACGCCTCCCGCAACTTCCACGCGGACCTGATGGCCCGCATGGGCTATGCGGAGGAGGCCCACCGCATCCAGCAGCTCTTCCTCGCGGGCCGCAGGCAGGAGGCGGTCCTCGCCGTCCCGGACGCGTTCGCCGACGAGATCTCCCTGATCGGACCGCGCGAGCGGATCGCGGAACGGCTGGACCTGTGGCGCACCGGCCCGGTCACGGACCTCCTGGTCACGGCCCCGGACCCGCACACCCTGCGCGTCCTGGCGGAGCTCAACGGCTGAGGCACCCGCCCGGAGCCGCGGTGCCCCGGAACCCCGTCAGCCCGTCAGCCCGTCAGCCCGTCAGCCCGTCAGCCCCGGACCGGAGGACGGAATCGGGAGGTTGGAGCCCGGAGACGGCCGATCCTCGGCTACCCCGCCTGCGGCAGGGCCTCCAGCAGCTCCCGCACGTCCAGCGGCATCACGGCGATCTCGATGCTCCCGCCGCCGTCGTAGCAGCAGGTCACGATCCGCGAGCCGGGATGGATGGAGATCCCCTCCTTCATCGACGGCGCCCGCAGGCCGGTCGCCCGCCCCCCGGGCAGCGCCACGACCTCCCCACGGTCGGGAACCCAGCGGGCCGCGCCCCCGTCGGCGTACACCCGCCCCGGCCGCCAGCGACCCGTACCCGCCGGCTGCCGCGCCATCCCCGGGATCCCGGGCACGGGCCCGGCGGCCAGCCGCGCCCTGTGCTTGCGCCGCACCAGCCATCCGACCCCGACGACCCCGCCGGCAAGCACCACGTACTCGATCACCCGCCCATTGAAACAGCCCCGCGGCCGGGGGGCTGTGACGCCCGCCCCGGCCACGGGGCCGACCCGGCCGCAGGGATGCCGGGACCGCGGCCACCGCCACGGCCACGGCCCAGCGGGCCGGCTTCAGCCACCGAGCTCGGACGTGCTCGGAACCTTGTCGGTCACCTCGGCACCCGCGCTCCTACCGGCTTCCTTCACGCTCTTGATCACGTCGTCGAAGGACGAGATGTCGGCGTCGCCCGCCTGCCCCTTGCGCAGCTTGCTGCCGAGGTCCTTCAACGACTCGATGCCCGCCGTCAGCGGGGCCATCGCCTTCGACAGCAGCGGGTCGCCCTGGGCGTTGTCGGCCGCCGCCTTCAGCCGGTTGTACGCGAACGCGCCCGCCAGACCCGCCTTGATCAGCGCGAACGTCCGACCCTTCGCGCCCTTCTTGAACTTGCCCTCACGGTACGGCTTGACGATCCACTGGTACGTGGCACCCGCCGCGAGCGACGCATTGGCGACGAACCGCGTCTTGGCGAACTTCTGCTTCTCGGCGGACGTGCTCGGCGAGGGCGTCACCGCCGCCCGCTCGTCGGCCTCCGCCGCCGCCGGCTCCGCTGCGGCGAGCGCGGCCAGCTCACCCATCGAAGCGGCGGACAGCTCCTCCCGCTGGGAACCGCCACCGCTGCCGCAGGCGGTGGCACCGGCGAGCAGCGCGGTCGACAGGACCACCGCCGTGAGGGCGCGACGGAATCGGACGGTCGTGGGTACGGACACGGTTTCCTCCGGGGACTCAGACGTCCCCCGCAGCCTCACCCCGCCTCCCGGGGCCCGCCACCCGGCGGACCCGTTCGGGTTTGCGACGCGCCCGGGCGGCAACACGCGCAGCATGGTCTCACACACGCGAGTACGCACCCGAGGAAGCAGTCAGGCAGGCCGGGCCGTCGCTCTGGTGGCGGACGTGCTTGCCTTCGTGATCGTCCTGTGGATCCTGCTCTGGTTCCTGGACGCCAACCAGGGCAACGAGCTGGTCAACTTCATCCACGACGCCGCCAGTTGGCTGGCCGGCTGGTCCTACGACCTGTTCACTTTCAGCCGCGAATGGGTCCAGGTCGTCGTCGGCTACGGCCTGGCCGCCGTCGTCTACGTCCTGATCGGCCACGCCGTGGCCGGCTGGCTCTACCGCCGCTGACGCCGCCGGGCCCCGCACCGCCCGCACAGATGAAGGGGTCCTCCCCGCCACGGGCGGGAAGGACCCCGATCCGTCCGTCGGGTCCAGCTCAGCCGCAGCAGTCCGGCTCCAGCCCGGCCGGCAGCGCACCGCCGCCGAACACCTCGGTGGTCGCCTCGTCCCCGCCCAGCGCGGCGACGGCCAGCAGCAGCGACCCGGCGGTCCACGTCGTCTGCTCCACCGGCCACACCGCCTCGTCCTGGAAGACGTACCCCGTCCAGTACATGCCGTTGTCCGCGCGCAAGTGCCCGATCGACCGCAGGATCTCCAGCGCCCGGTCCGACTCCCCCGTCGCCCACAGCGCGAGCGCCAGCTCGCAGGACTCGCCGCCCGTCACCCACGGGTTCGGCAGGACGCACCGCACCCCCAGGTCCGGAACCACGAACTCGTCCCAGCGCTCCTCGATCCGCGCGTTCGCCTCCGCGCCGGTCAGGGCGCCTCCGAGGACCGGGTAGTACCAGTCCATCGAGTAGCGGTCCTTGTCCAGGAACCGTTCGGGGTGACGGCGTATCGCATGCCGCAGCGCGCCCGCCGCCAGCTCCCAGTCCGGCTGCGGCTCCTCGCGGTGCTCGGCGATGGCCAGCGCGCAGCGCAGCGCCTGGTGGATGGACGACGACCCGGTCAGCAGCGCATCCGTGACCGCCGTTCCGTCCGCCTCCCGCTTCCATCCGATCTCACCGCCGGGCTGCTGGAGCGCCAAAACCCACTCCACGGCCGCGTAGACGGACGGCCACATGCGGTCGAGGAAGGCATCGTCGCCGGTGGACAGGTAGTGGTGCCAGACACCGACGGCCAGGTAGGCGGTGAAATTGCTCTCGCGGCTCGCGTCCTGCGGCTCGGCGGTGTCCACACCACCCGGCCGGTCGGCGTAGGCCGCGTACCAGGATCCGTCCTGGTTCTGGTGCCGGGCCAGCCACGCGTAGGCCCGTTCGGCGGCCTCGTGCTCACCGGCCGCGTCCAGCGCCATCGCCGCCTCGGTGTGGTCCCACGGGTCGAGGTGGTGGCCGCGGAACCACGGGATGGCACCGTCGGCCCGCTGCACCGCGAGGATGCCCGCCACCGTCCGGGCGGCCTGCTCCGCCGTCAGCACGCCGTCCAGGACGAGGTGTTCGGTACGCCCGGGCGAGCTCACTGGGCCGCGCCGACGGGGAGGTGCGGCTTGGTCGCATACGCCACGAAGCTCTTGCCGATGAGCGGGTTGAGGGCCTGCTCCGCCAGCCGTGTGGCCAGCGGCTTCTTCATGATGTCCCAGACCAGGAGCTTGTGGTACGCCTTGACCGGCAGCGCCTTGTCGTTGTCCACGCCGAAGGCGCACTTGAGCCACCAGTACGGGGAGTGCAGCCCGTGCGCGTGGTGCGTGCCGTACGGCTTGAGGCCCGCGGCCCGCATCTTGCCCAGCAGTTCGTCCGCCTTGTAGATGCGGATGTGCCCGCCCTCGACCTCGTGGTAGGCGTCGGACAGCGCCCAGCAGATCTTCTCCGGACCGTAGCGCGGAACGGTGATGGCGATGCGCCCGCCGGGCTTGAGCACACGAACCATCTCCGCGAGCACGCCCTTGTCGTCGTGGATGTGCTCCATCACCTCGGAGATGATGACCACGTCGAACGAGTCGTCGGGGAAGGGCAGCGCCAGGGCGTCACCCTCCATCGCGGTGGCGGTGGCGCCGGCCGGGGCCTCACCGGCCTCCTTCATAGCGGCGAACCACTTGGCGACCTCGCGGATCTCCTCGCCGTTGCGGTCGACGGCGACCACCTGGGCGCCTCTCCGGTAGCACTCGAAGGCGTGCCGGCCTGCGCCGCAGCCAAGATCGAGTACGCGATCGCCTGCGGCGAGCGGGAACCGGGAGAAATCGACGGTCAGCACGGGGTCCTGCCTTCGCGGTCGCGGGGGTGTTCGGGGGTGGGGACGGTGGGGAGGAGGCGGGAGGTCACCGCGCGCGGCGGCTGCGGTCGGACCGGGACCGCTCGATGGCAGCACGGTAGTGCGCGGCGGTGCCCTCGGCGGCCGCGGCCCAGGTGAAACGGGTCAGGACCCGTTCGCGTCCGGCCGCGCCGAGCCGGGCCCTCAGCTGCGGGTCGCCCAGCATCCGGCCCAGCGCCCCCGCCAGGGCGCCGGCGTCGCCGGGCGGCACCGCGAGGCAGGTCTCCCCGTCCGGGCCGGCGACCTCGGGGATCGCACCGCCGGTAGTGGCGACGAGCGGGGTGCCGGTGGCCATGGCCTCGGCCGCCGGGAGCGAGAAGCCCTCGTACAGCGACGGTACGCACGCCACCTGCGCGCTGCGCACCAGGTCGACGAGCTCGGCGTCGGTGATGCCCTTCACGAAGCGGACGGCGTCCTGGAGGCCGTACGTCTCGATGGCGCGGGCGACGGGACCCTGCTCGGCACGCTTGCCGACCACGACGAGGTGGGCGTCGGGCTGCTCGGTGCGCAGCTTCGCGAGCGCCTCGACGAGGAACACGAGGCCCTTCAGGGGAACGTCGGCGCTGGAGGTCGTGACGATACGGCCCGGCACCTCGGCCACCGACGCGTCCGGCGACCACAGATCGGTGTCGGCACCGATGTGCACGACGTGGATGCGCTCGTCACGGACGCCGAGGTGGTCGGCGATCTCCTGCCGGGAGGACCCGGAGACGGTCAGCACGGACGGCAGTCTGCGGGCCACCCGGCCCTGCATGCGGGTGAAGGCGTACCAGCGGCGTACGGAGGCCCGCTTCAGGCGGCCCTGCGCGGCATCGAGGTCGAGCCTGCGGTCGACGGTGATGGGGTGGTGGATCGTCGTCACCAGGGGCGCGCCGAGGTCGCCGAGGAGACCGTAGCCGAGGGTCTGGTTGTCGTGGACGACGTCGAACTCGCCCGCCCGCCCGCGCAGATGACGGCGGGCCCGCAGCGAGAACGTCAGCGGCTCGGGGAAGCCGCCGGTCCACATCGTCGCGACCTCCAGCGCGTCGATCCAGTCCCGGTACTCGTCGCGCCCCGGCGTGCGGAACGGGTCCGGGCTGCGGTACAGGTCGAGGCTCGGGAGTTCGGTGAGCGTGGCACCCGTGTCGAGCACCGGGTAGGGCTGCGCGCCGATGACCTCGACGGAGTGCCCGAGGCGGACCAGCTCGCGCGAGAGGTGGCGGACGTAGACGCCCTGACCGCCGCAGAACGGGTTCCCCTTATAGGTGAGGAGGGCGATGCGCAGCGGACGCTCACCGTCGTCGGCGGGACCCGTGAAAGGGCTCGTCGCCACGGCCTCAGCGGTCACTCTCGGCCCCTTTCTCACTGCACTTTCGCCGGAGCGTAACCGCTCGGATAATGTAGAACAAGTTTCAGACTTGATCCGTCCAAGAGCATTGAATCTACCGGCCGGAAACCACACCGTAAGAGGTGGAGCAGGTGATTCACGCCACGACAACGGCGCCTGAGATGCTGGCTGCGGATCAGCTCGGGGCCAGCCCGCGCAACGACACGGAACGGGACACATGAGTGCGGAAGTGAAGGCCGTCACCACACCGGCATCGCCTCCCCTGACGGAGCGCCAGGAGGCGCGCCGCCGCCGGATCCTGCACGCGAGCGCCCAGCTGGCCAGCCGGGGCGGCTTCGACGCCGTCCAGATGCGCGAGGTCGCCGAGGCCGCCGGGGTGGCCCTGGGCACCCTCTACCGGTACTTCCCGTCCAAGGTGCACCTGCTGGTCGCCACCATGCAGGACCAGCTCCAGCACATGCACACCACGCTGCGCAAGCGCCCACCCGCCGAGGACGAGCCGGCGGCCCGGGTCGCGGAGACCCTGATGCGCGCCTTCCGCGCCCTCCAGCGGGAACCGCAGCTGGCCGACGCGATGGTGCGCGCGCTGACCTTCGCGGACCGCAGCGTGAGCCCCGAGGTCGACACCGTGTCCCGCCTGACCACGGCGATCATCCTGGACGCGATGGGCCTGGAAAACCCACCGACGGCGGAACAGCTGTCGGCGGTCCGGGTCATCGAGCACACCTGGCACTCGGCGCTGATCACGTGGCTGTCGGGCCGCGCCTCGATCGCCCAGGTCAAGATCGACATCGAAACGGTCTGCCGCCTGATCGACCTGACGGCGCCGGAAAAGTCCTGAACCGATTGCCGGAGGCTTCGAGGAGCAGGGCGGGGCCGTGGTCGGGGGCGGGGGCGGCTCGCGGGGATGTCTGCCGCCGGAGCCGCCCCGGGCCCGACCGGTCCGCCCGCGCCAAACCCGCTGGACGGGGGTCACCGCCGCGTCCGATAGTGCGCCCCATGACTTCTCTCGTGCGACACATCACTGTTGACTGCTCCGACGCCTATGCACTGGGCCGTTTCTGGGCCGCCGTGCTGGACGGCTCACTCGGCGACGACGACGTTCCCGGGGATCCCGAGGCACTGGTCACGGCACCCGGATCGGCGTTGCTCTTCGTGACCGTTCCCGACGCCAAGAGCGTCAAGAACCGCGTCCACGTGGACCTTCAGCCACAGGACCGCACCCGCGACGAGGAGGTGGAGCGCATCCTCGCCCTCGGCGCCACCGTCGTCGGCGACCACCGCAGGCCCGATGGCACCGGATGGGTGACCCTGGCCGACCCTGAGGGCAACGAGTTCTGCGTCGAGCGGAGCGCAGCCGAGCGGGAGTGATCGTTGCGGTGGTGGGGCGGGGTCGCCGGCCCCGCCCCACCACCGCTTCCCCGCCGCCTACTCCTCCGGTGGGAAGACCGGTTCGCCGGTGGCGGCCACGGTGATCATGATGGCTTCCACCGGGCAGCCCTCGGCCGCCGCGAGGACCGGTTCGCTCGCGTCCGACCGCGGGTTGCGGGGGTGGGACTGGCGCGCCGAGTCCAGGACGAAGCCCTCCGGGGCGTGGTTCACGCACATGCCCGAACCGATGCAGACCCCGCGGTCCACTTCGACCTGCCAGCGGTCTGCCATCAGGCACCCGCCTCGTGGCCGGCGGGCAGGTGGATCATCTTGTGCTCCAGGTACTCGCCCAGGCCCTCGGGGCCGAACTCCCGCCCGAGGCCACTGTTCTTGTAGCCGCCGAACGGCCCCAGCATGTCCAGGCTGAAGGTGTTCACGTTGAAGGTACCGGTGCGGATCCGCCGGGCGAAGTCGATGCCGTGCTCGACGTCGCCGGTCCAGACGCTGCCGCTGAGGCCGAACTCCGAGTCGTTGGCGACGCGTACGGCCTCCTCCTCGTCCCCGTAGGGGATCAGGCAGACGACGGGGCCGAAGATCTCCTCACGGGCGATCCGCATGGAGTTGTCGACGTCGCCGAAGAGCGTGGGCTCCACGTACCAGCCCCGGTCGAGGCCGGCCGGACGTCCGCCGCCCGCCAGCACCTTCGCGCCCTCTTCCTGGCCGATCCGGATGTAGTCGAAGGAGCGCTGCTGCTGACGCTGCGCGACGAGCGGGCCGAGCTGCGTCGCCGGGTCGAGCGGGTCGCCGACGACAAGCGCGCCGGCCGCCGCCGCGAGGCCCTCGGCCACCTCCTGGTAGCGGCTGCGCGGGGCGAGGATCCGGGTCTGGGCCACGCAGGCCTGGCCGTTGTTCATCCAGGCGGCGGGGGCGATCTGGGCGACGGCGGTCGCCACGTCGGCGTCGGGGAGGACGACGGCGGCGGACTTGCCGCCGAGTTCGAGGGTCACCCGAGTGAGGTTGCGCGCGGCGACCTCCATCACGCGCCGGCCGGCGGCGACGGAGCCGGTGAAGGCCACCTTGTCGATGCCGGGGTGGCCGACGAGGTACTCGCCGACCTCGCGGTCGGCGGGCAGGATCGACAGCACGCCCTCGGGCACTCCGGCCTCACGCGCGATGTCGGCGAGGATGTAGGAGTCCAGCGGCGCCTCCGGGGAGGGCTTGAGGATCACGGTGGAGCCGGACAGCAGCGCGGGAGCCAGCTTGGCGGCCGCTACGAACTGCGGGACGTTCCAGGGGATGACGGCGGCGACGACGCCCACGGGTTCGCGGCGCACCAGGATCGGGCCGAGCACGCCCCGGCGGTACTCCTCGTAGGGGTAGGCGCGCGCGACGGTGATCGCGGCGTCGTAGACCATCATCGGGCCGAGCGCCTGGGCGAGGACGCTCCAGGAGTAGGGGGAGCCGTTCTGGGAGCTGATCGAGCGGGCTATCTCCTCGTGGCGGACGGCGATGGCGTCCTTGATGCGGGAGACGACCGCGATCCGCTCCTCCAACGTCATCCGCGGCCAGGGGCCTTCGTCGAAGGCCTTGCGCGCGACGGCGACGGCCCGGTCGACATCGGCCTCGGACGCGTGCGGGACGGAGCCGATGACCTGCTCGGTGTGTGGGGAGACGATCCGGATGGTGTCGGTGCCCAGCGGATCGACCCACTCGCCGCCGATGAACAGTTGTCCGTGTTCCACGAGCTCCGTCATGGCTGAGGCCTCCTGCGGCTTGGCGTTTCCGAACTGATACCAGTTCTAGTTCCAGGAGTCCACGGCCGGGACGGAAGCAGGGAGAAGATCAAACGACTAGCCAGAAAGCCGTCCAGATGGTCGACTTGGGCTACTAATGGAACACGTTCTCGCCCGAGGACGGCCGACAGCCGGAGGGATCATGTCTCAGGACACGTCACAGGTCACCGATCACGGCGGAGGCGTGTGGGGGATCAAGGTGCCCATTCCCGACAACCCTCTCGGGCACACCCTCGTCCACGTCCTCGACACCGACCGCGGCCCGGTCCTCGTCGACACCGGCTGGGACGACCCCGAGTCCTGGGACGCGCTCGTCGCCGGCCTCGCCGCCCTGGACATCGCGGTCGCCGACGTCCACGGCGTGGTCATCACCCACCACCACCCCGACCACCACGGACTGTCCGGCCGGGTCCGCGAGGCGGCCGGCGCGTGGATCGCCATGCACGCCGCCGACACCGAGGTCGTCCTGCGCACCCGCTCCGCCGAGCCCGGCGTGTGGTGCGACTACCTGAGCGCGAAGCTGGCCGCCGCCGGAGCGCCCGAGGAGCACATCGCCCCGCTGCGCGCCGCCCGCGCGAGCGGCCGCATGCGAACCCTGCCCGGGCTGCGCGCCGCCGTCCCCGACCGGGAGATCGTCCCCGCCGAACTGCTCCCCCTCGCCGGACGCCGGCTGCGCGCCGTCTGGACACCCGGCCACACCCCCGGCCACGTCTGCCTGCACCTGGAGGAACGGCACCCGGCGGGACTCCCCGGCAACGGCCGCCTCTTCTCCGGCGACCACCTGCTGCCCGGCATCTCCCCGCACGTCGGCCTCTACGAGGCCCCCGACGACACCCGCGTCACCGACCCCCTCGGCGACTACCTCGACTCCCTCGAACGCATCGGCCGGCTGGAGCCCGCCGAGGTGCTACCCGCCCACCAGCACGCCTTCACCGACGCTCCCAGCCGCGTGCGCGAGCTCCTGCACCACCACGAGGAGCGCCTGGCAGGGCTGCGGGCGCTGCTCGCCGAACCGCTGACCCCGTGGGCGCTGGCCGAACGGATGGAGTGGAACCGGCCCTGGGAACAGATCCCGTACGGCTCCCGCAACATCGCCGTCTCGGAAGCGGAGGCGCATCTGCGGCGCCTGGTCAAGCAGGGCCGCGCCGAGGCGGTCCCGGGCACCGACCCGGTGGCGTACCGGGCGCTGTGACGGCGAGCGCAGGACCGGACACGGGGCCGCAGACGGGGCCGCACGCCGGCCCCTGACGGGGCTGCAGGCAAGGGCCCCGCACTCGGCGGCACCGGCCACCCCGGGCCCGGGGGCTACGGGCCGGTAGAGTGAGGCGGTCGTCCACACCCGTACGGGGGGAAGCCGGTGCGATTCCGACGCTGACCCGCAACCGTGACCCGCCCCCGGCACCACCCCGGGCGGGAAGCCGGAATGCCCCGTACGCCGAGTGCGCGGCTCGCGCCGCCGGTCCTCCCGGCGGCCGGCACCGTCGAGGAAAACGGAGCCGGAGCCCGGTGCCCGTGCGTGCCTGCCCCGGTTCCCCAGCAGGAGAGGCACCCTCCCCCATGACCGTCCGCCGCAGCGCCGCCGCGCTCGCCGCCTCCGCCGTGCTCTGCGTGGGCGTCGCCCCCGCGGCCCTCGCCGACACCGCGCCGCCGTCCCCCTCCGCGCCCCCGGTCATCCCCTCCGGCCTCTACGGCAAGAAGGACCCCTCCTTCGACGGCGTGTGGCGGCAGTCCTTCGCGCTGCTCGCCCAGGACACCGTCGGCGTCAAGCCCGCCGAGCAGGCCGTGGACTGGCTGGTCGGGCAGCAGTGCGCGAACGGCTCCTTCGCCGCCTTCCGTGCGGACACCACCAAGGACTGCGACGCGACCGCGTACATCGACTCCAACGCGACGGCCGCGGCCGTACAGGCGCTGACCGCACTCGGCGGCCGCGACGACAGCGTCAAGAAGGCGATCGGCTGGCTGAAGTCCGTACAGAACGAGGACGGCGGCTGGAGCTCCAACCCCGGCGGCGCCATGGACACCGGCACCGACGCCAACTCGACCGCCCTCGTCATCAGCGCCCTGGCCGCGGCGGACGAGAAGCCGGCCGAAACGAAGTCGAAGGCGGGCAAGTCCCCCTACGAGGCGCTGCTCTCCTTCCAGCTGGGCTGCGCCACCGAGCCGGCCGCCGACCGGGGCGCCTTCGCGTTCCAGCCGGTCGAGGGCAAGCTGGTCGCCAACGCCGACGCCACGGCCGCCGCGGCGCTGGCCGGCCTCGGCAAGGGCGCGGCCGTCGTCCCGTCCGGTACGGACACCCCCGCGACGCCGCTGACCTGTCCGGCGGCGCCGGCCGCGGACCCGGCGGCCGACGCCGAGGCCGCCGCCCAGGGCGCCGCGGGCTACCTGGCCGAGGCCCTCGGGAAGGACGGCCACCTGACCGCCCTCACCCCCGGGGCGGACCAGCCGACCCCGGACCCCGGCAACACCGCCGACGCGGTGATCGCGCTGGCCGCGGCCGGGCACAAGCAGTCGGCGGCGGGCGCGCTGCAGTGGCTGAAGACCAACTCCGCCGCGTGGGCCGAGGGCTCCCCGGCGGCCCTGGGCACCCTGGTCCTGGCTGCGCACGCCACCGGCACCGACCCGAAGTCCTTCGGCGGCACCGACCTCGTGGCCGCGCTGAACGCCACCGGCCCGGCCCCGCAGGGCGCGGACACCGGCGCGAGCGAGGTGAAGGGCGAGAAGGAGAAGCCGTCCGGCGGCCAGAACATCTGGTGGATCATCGGTGCGGGCGCGGCTGCCGGTATGGGCATCGGCATCCTGCTGAGCGGCCGTCGCAGGAAGAACCAGCTCTGATGCGCCGCCGCCTGCCCGCCGCGGCGTTCACCCTCGGCGTCGTCCTGGCCCTGCTGGCCGCCGCTCCGGCGCTGGCCGCCGGCTACCGCTACTGGTCGTTCTGGGACGGCGCGGGCGGCCAGTGGTCGTACGCCGCGCAGGGGCCGTCGCTGGCCCGGCCCGCGGACGGTTCCGTCCAGGGTTTCCGCTTCGCGGTCAGCAGGGACGCGGCGGCGGAGGCGGCCACGCCGCGGGCCGCGGCCGACTTCGAGGCCGTGTGCGGGGCGACCGCCCCGGCGGAGGGCCGCAAGCGGGTGGCCCTCGTCATCGACTTCGGCGTGCAGGCGGACGCCCCCACAGGTGAGGTTGTACCGCAGGAGGCCCCGCGCACGGCCTGCGCGCAGGTGGCGCCGGAGGCGACGACGGCCGAGGCGCTGGTGGCGGTCGCGAAGCCGCTGCGCTACAACAGTGCGGCGCTGCTCTGCGCGATCTCGGGCTACCCGCAGCACGGCTGCGGGGAGCAGATCGCCGAGACGGGCGCGGCCCGGGCCTCCGCGGAGCCGTCCGGGTCCGCCCCGGGCGGCGGCCCGTCCGCCGGTCTGTTGGTGGGCATCGCCGCGGTCGCAGCCCTGGCCGCCGCGGGCGTGTGGCAGTCCCGCCGCCGGGGCCGATGACCCCTTCCGTCCCGCGCCCGGCCGGTGGCCCCGCCGCAAGCCCGGCCGGAGCATCCGCCGGAGGACGCGCGGGAGCCCCGGCCGGGGCACACACCGGAGCCGCGCCCGGCGACGTGCCCCCGGCCCGCCGGAGCGCGCCCGGGGCGGCGCGTTCCCCGCGCAGGTCGGCATACGAGCGGTTCGGGCCCCCGCGTGACGGCCGGGCCACCGCCCTGCACGCGGGGGCCTGGTGGCTGTGGGCCCTGGGTCTGGCCACCGCGGCGTCCCGCACGACCAATCCGCTCCTGCTGGGACTGATCGTCGGCGTCGCCGGATTCGTGGTCGCGGCCCGCCGCACCGATGCTCCCTGGGCCCGCTCCTACGGGGCGTTCCTCAAGCTCGGCCTGGTCGTCATCGGCCTGCGCCTGCTCTTCTCGATGCTGCTGGGTTCGCCCATACCCGGCACGCACACCCTCTTCGTCCTCCCCGAGGTGCCGCTGCCCGCGTGGGCGCAGGGCATCCGGTTCGGCGGCAGGGTCACCGCCGAGCAGGTCGTCTTCGCGTTCTACGACGGTGCGAAGCTGGCCGCGCTCCTGGTCTGCGTGGGTGCGGCGAACGCCCTCGCCCATCCGGCCCGGCTGCTGAAGTCGCTGCCGGCCGCCCTGTACGAGGCGGGGGTCGCCGTCGTCGTTGCCCTGACCTTCGCGCCGAACATGGTCGCCGACGTCGTGCGCCTGCGCACCGCTCGCAGGCTGCGCGGGCGTCCCACCGGCGGGATCGGGGCCGTCCTGCAGATCGGCCTGCCGGTGCTGGAGGGCGCCCTGGAACGCTCGGTCGCGGTCGCCGCGTCGATGGACGCCCGCGGCTACGGCCGTACGGCCCGGGTCCCGCCGGCCGTCCGGCACACGACCACCGTCCTCACCCTCGGCGGGCTGCTCGGCATGTGCGCGGGCACGTACGGTCTGCTGGCCGCGCAGGGCGCCGCGTACGGGCTGCCCGTGCTCGGCATCGGGGTGGTCCTGGCGCTGGCGGGGCTGCGGCTCGGCGGGCGCCGGTCGGTCCGCACCCGTTACCGGCCGGACCGGTGGGGGGCGCGCGCCTGGCTGGTCGCCGGTTCCGGGGCGGCCGTCGCGGGTCTGCTCATCCATGCCGGCGGTGTCGATCCGACCGGTATGCACCCGGGGGTGGTCCCGCTGGAGGCTCCCTCGCTGCCGTTGTGGCCGGCGGCCGCGGTCCTGATCGGTCTGCTGCCCGCCCTCGTGGCACCCGTACCGCCGAAGGAGGCGTCGCAGTGATCCGCTTCGAGCAGGTGTCGGTCGTCTACGACGGCGCCTCCGCCCCTTCGCTGCGGGGCGTGGACCTGGAGATCCCGGAGGGCGAGCTGACGCTGCTGGTCGGCCCGTCCGGGGTCGGCAAGTCCACGCTGCTGGGGGCGGTGAGCGGGCTGGTCCCGCACTTCACGGGCGGCACCCTGCGCGGCCGGGTCACGGTCGCGGGCCGTGACACGCGCACGCACCGGCCGCGGGAGCTCGCGGACGTGGTGGGCACGGTGGGCCAGGACCCGCGGGCGCACTTCGTGACGGACGTGGTGGAGGACGAGCTGGCCTACGGGATGGAGTCCCTGGGCCTGCCGCCCGCGGTGATGCGCCGCCGGGTGGAGGAGACCCTGGACCTCCTGGGCCTGAACGAGCTGCGGGACAGGCCGATCGCGACGTTGTCCGGCGGCCAGCAGCAGCGGGTGGCGATCGGCTCGGTGCTGACGACGCACCCGAAGGTGCTGGTGCTGGACGAGCCGACGTCCGCGCTGGACCCGGCGGCGGCCGAGGAGGTCCTGGCGGTCCTCCAGCGGCTGGTCCACGACCTGGGCACGACCGTGCTGATGGCGGAGCACCGGCTGGAGCGGGTGGTGCAGTACGCCGACCGCGTCCTGCTGCTGCCGGCCCGCGGCGCGGCGCCGGTCCTGGGCTCCCCGGCGGAGGTGATGGCCGTCTCCCCCGTCTGCCCGCCGGTGGTCTCCCTGGGCCGTGTCGCGGGCTGGTCCCCGCTCCCCCTCTCGGTCCGCGACGCCCGCCGCCGGGCCGCGCCGCTGCGTAGCCGTCTGGCGTCGACTCCTGCCCCCGGGGCCGCCCGCGGCGCCGTGTCCAGGGCTCTGCCCGGACCGGCGCACCGCACGCCTCCGGGGCCTGGTGTTGCGGCCTCGCCCGCGACCTCGCCGGTGTCCGGGGCGGGGGCGGCCGGGGGCGCAGCCCCCATCGGGGGCGGGGCCGCACCCGGCCTGCTCGCCCGCATACTGCGCCGGGGCGGCGGCAAGCCGGACACCACCGTGCGCGCCGAAGGTGCCGAAGGTGCCGAGCCCGCCGCAAGCGACACCGCTCGGGTGCGGAACCTCGGCCTGCGCCGTGACCGCACCGAGGTGCTGCGCGGCATCGACCTCACGGTGGCTCCCGGCGAGACCATCGCCGTGATGGGCCGCAACGGCGCCGGCAAGTCCACCCTGCTGTCGACGCTCGTCGGTACGCTCACCCCCACCACCGGCGCGGTGACCGTCGGCGGCCGGGCCCCGCACCGCACTCCTCCGCCCGAGATGGTGCGCCGTGTCGGCCTGGTCCCGCAGGAGCCCCGCGACCTGCTCTACGCCGACACGGTCGCCGCCGAGTGCGCCGCCGCCGACTCCGACGCCGCCGTGCCCCCCGGCACCTGCCGCGACCTCGTCTCGGAGCTGCTGCCCGGCGTCCCCGACGACACCCACCCCCGGGACCTCTCCGAAGGCCAGCGCCTGGTCCTGGCACTGGCCCTGGTGCTGACGGGCCGGCCCGCCCTGCTGCTGCTCGACGAGCCCACCCGGGGTCTGGACTACGCCGCCAAGGCCCGCCTGATCGAGATCCTGCGAGGTCTGACCGCCGACGGCCACGCCGTCGTCCTGGCCACCCACGACGTGGAGCTGGCGGCCGAGCTGGCCGACCGCGTGGTGATCCTGGCGGGCGGAGAGGTCGTGGCGGACGGGCCGACCGCGGAGGTCGTGGTGTCCTCCCCGGCTTTCGCGCCGCAGGTGGCGAAGGTGCTGGCGCCGGGCCACTGGCTCACCGTCGGCCAGGTCGCCGAGGCCCTCGACACGGCGGCGACCCGATGACCCGCCCGGTCAGCCGGCCGGTGCGGATCGGTCCCCGGGCCGCCGCCGCCCTGGTGCTGGTCAGTCTCATCGGTATCGCGGCCTTCGGCTGGCCGCTCCTGGCGGACCGGCAGTCGGGGCTGGCGCACTCCCAGGACGCGCCGTGGCTCTTCGCGGCGCTGCTGCCCCTCCTCGTCGCCGTCGTCGTGGCGACGATCGCGGACAACGGCATGGACGCGAAGGCGGTGGCGATGCTCGGCGTGCTCGCGGCCGTCGGGGCGGCGCTGAGGCCGTTGGGGGCGGGCACGGCCGGCCTGGAGCCGATGTTCTTCCTGCTGGTGCTGGCCGGCCGGGTCCTCGGTCCGGGCTTCGGGTTCGTGCTGGGCTCGGTGACGATGTTCGCCTCCGCCCTGCTGACGGGCGGCGTCGGGCCGTGGATGCCGTTCCAGATGCTGGCGATGGGCTGGTTCGCGCTGGGCGCGGGGCTGCTGCCGGGCCCGGAGCGGATCCGGGGCCGGGCGGAGCTGCTGATGCTGGCCGCGTACGGCTTCGCGGGTGCCTTCGGGTACGGCACGATCATGAACCTGCAGGGGTGGGTGATCCTCCAGGGCATGGGGCAGGGCGTCTCCTTCCATCCGGGGGATCCGGTGGCCGCGAACCTCGTGCGCTTCCTCGCCTACTGCCTGGCGACGTCGCTGGGCTGGGACCTGGGCCGGGCGGCGCTGACGGTCGTCCTGACGCTCACGCTCGGCGGCACCCTGCTCAGGGCCTTGCGGCGGGCGACGCGCAGGGCGGCGTTCGATGCACCCGTCTCCTTCGATTCCGGGGACGGTGACGGCCGTACGGCTGCCGCGGAGCGGTACGCGTCGGACCACCGAGGGTGAGGTCGGGGGCCCTCGCCGGTGAGGCGGCCCACAGGACGCAGGTCACATACGACGGCGGCTAGGAGGTCAAGGAGCACCCTTTCGACCACTTTTCGTAAGGTTTGGGCGAGGCGTGGGGGGCCCAGGCGTACGAGGCGGGCTAGTAGGCGGGGCCTTTGCCAGGCCGTCGGGGCGTCGGTAGAACTGAACGTGTCGCAAGGCGGCAGGGGTGCTCCACCCCCCGCCGACGAACCCCTCTCCCCCGCGTGAGTGGCTCACGCACGCCTTCGGCGTGCGTGCGACCGCCCTTGTCCCCTTCGGAAGGTTCATCCGTGTCCCACACCGTCATCCGCCGCATCGCCGCCTCCAAGAAGACCCTCGTCGGTTCCGTGCTCGCCCTGGGCGTCGCCGGTTCCATGCTGGCCGCGGTTCCCGCCCAGGCCGCTCCGACGGGCGCCAAGGCGATCGCGCAGCAGATGATCAAGGACCCGGCGCAGTTTGCGGCCTTCGACAAGATCGTCTCGCACGAGAGCGGCTGGAACCACACCGCCACCAACGCCTCCTCCGGCGCGTACGGCCTGGTCCAGGCCCTGCCGGCCTCGAAGATGGCCTCCGCGGGCGCCGACTGGAAGACCAACCCGGCCACCCAGATCAAGTGGGGCCTGGACTACATGAACGAGCGCTACGGCAGCCCGGTCCAGGCCTGGAACTTCTGGCAGGCCAACCACTGGTACTAAGCCGCGGCCCGTCCGCAACAGCAGCGACGGCAGCGACAGCAGCAACAGCAGCAACAGGACGTTCGAAGGCCCCGGTGGCCGGCCTCCCCAGGTCCGGCCACCGGGGCCTTCCGCATCCCATCCCACGGGAGCGCAGGCGCCCTGCGCGCCGGGGCGCGCGGGGCGCGGTCAGAGGCGCTGGATGATCGTCCCGGTCGCGAGCGCACCGCCGGCGCACATGGTGATCAGGGCGAACTCCTTGTCGCGGCGCTCCAGTTCGTACAGGGCGGTCGTGATCAGGCGGGCGCCGGTGGCGCCGACGGGGTGGCCGAGGGCGATGCCGCCGCCGTTGACGTTGACCTTCTCCAGGTCCTGGTCGAAGACCTTGGCCCAGCTGAGGACGACGGAGGCGAAGGCCTCGTTGATCTCGACGAGGTCGATGTCCTTGAGCGACATCCCCGCCTTGCCGAGGACGGCCCGCGTCGCGTCGATCGGCCCGTCGAGGTGGTAATGGGGGTCGGCGCCGACGAGGGTCTGGGCGACGATCCGGGCGCGCGGCCTGAGCTTGAGGGCGCGGGCCATCTTGCGCGAGGCCCACATCACGGCGGCGGCGCCGTCGGATATCTGCGAGGAGTTTCCCGCGGTGTGCACGGCGGTGGGCATGACCGGCTTGAGCCGGGCCAGGGCCTCCATGCTGGTGTCGCGCAGACCCTCGTCCCGGTCGACCAGGCGCCACATGCCCTGGCCGGCGACCTGCTCCTCCTCCGTGGTCGGCACCTGCACGGCGAAGGTCTCACGCTTGAACCGCTCCTCCGCCCAGGCGGCGTTGGCCCGCTCCTGGGACAGCAGGCCGAGGCGGTCGACGTCCTCCCGGCCCAGGCCTCGGTTGCGGGCGATGCGTTCGGCGGCCTCGAACTGGTTGGGGAGGTCGACGTTCCACTCATCCGGGAAGGGCTTGCCCGGGCCGTGCTTGGATCCCGAACCCAGCGGCACTCGGCTCATGGCCTCGACCCCGCAGGCGATGCCGATGTCCAGAACACCGCCGGAGATCATGTTGGCGACCATATGGTTGGCCTGCTGCGAGCTGCCGCACTGGCAGTCCACGGTCGTCGCCGCGGTCTCGTAGGGCAGCCCCATGGCGAGCCAGGCATTGCGCGCGGGGTTCATGGACTGCTCGCCGGCGTGGGTGACGGTGCCGCCGACGATCTGCTCGACGCAGTCCGGCTGGATTCCGGTACGGGCGAGCAGCTCACGATAGGTCTCGCCGAGCAGGTAGGCGGGATGGAGATTGGCGAGCGCACCTCCGCGCTTGCCGATGGGGGTGCGTACGGCTTCGACGATGACGGGTTCCGCGGCCATGAGCTCGTCCTCTCCTGCACAGCGCCAGCGCGGCGGGCCGTCCCGGCGCCCCGCCCCGAACTAGTACGCGTTCTAGTTCTATCCGCAGTCTCGTGACGCGGAGCCCGGCACGCAAGGGTCTTGCACGTGCCCTGCACGGATTCCACACGCAACAGTTGACGCGCCGGCCCTTGTGACTTCTGGAACTCGTTACTACCTTCGAGGCCAACTTCTGATGGTCCGTCAGACTTTGGAGTTGCCCGATGTCCTGCCCCGCGCTCCCCGACGGCTTCGACGCCACCGACCCCGACCTCCTCCAGAGCCGGGTCCCCCACCCGGAGTTCGCACAGCTGCGACAGACCGCTCCCGTGTGGTGGTGCGCGCAACCCCGGGGGGTCACCGGCTTCGACGACGAGGGGTACTGGGCCGTGACCCGGCACGCGGACGTCAAATACGTCTCCACGCACCCCGAGTTGTTCTCCTCGACCACCAACACCGCGATCATCCGGTTCAACGAGCACATCGAGCGCGACGCGATCGACGCCCAGCGGCTGATCATGCTGAACATGGATCCGCCGGAGCACTCCCGCGTGCGCCAGATCGTGCAGCGCGGCTTCACCCCGCGCGCCATCCGCGGGCTGGAGGCGGCCCTGCGCGACCGGGCCCGGAAGATCGTCGAGGAGGCCGCCGCGGCAGCGGCCGACGGAAGCTTCGACTTCGTCACGCAGGTGGCGTGCGAACTCCCGCTGCAGGCCATCGCCGAACTGATCGGCGTGCCGCAGAAGGACCGCTCCAAGATCTTCGACTGGTCGAACAAGATGATCGCCTACGACGACCCGGAGTACGCGATCACGGCCGAGGTCGGCTCCAACGCCGCCATGGAACTCATCGGCTACGCGATGAACCTCTCGGCGCAGCGCAAGGAGTGCCCGGCGAACGACATCGTGACCCAGCTGGTGGCCGCCGAGGGCCAGGGCAACCTCGGCTCCGACGAGTTCGGCTTCTTCGTACTGCTGCTGGCTGTCGCGGGCAACGAGACCACGCGCAACGCCATCAGCCACGGCATGCACGCCTTCCTGACCCACCCCGAGCAGTGGGAGCTCTACAAGGCGGCCCGGCCGTCCACCGCCGCGGAGGAGATCGTCCGCTGGGCCACCCCTGTGGTGTCCTTCCAGCGCACTGCCACCCAGGACACCGAGCTCGGCGGCCAGAAGATCAAGGCGGGAGACCGGGTGGGGATGTTCTACTCCTCCGCCAACCACGACCCCGAGGTCTTCCGGGACCCGGACGTCTTCGACATCACCCGCGACCCGAACCCGCACCTGGGCTTCGGCGGTGGCGGTCCGCACTTCTGCCTCGGAAAGTCCCTGGCCGTCATGGAGATCGACCTGATCTTCAACGCCCTGGCCGACGCCCTGCCCGGACTGCGGCTGACCGGGGAGAACCCGCGCAGGCTGCGGGCCGCGTGGCTCAACGGCATCAAGGAGCTCCGGGTCAGCCACGGCTGACCCGGAGCCCGGGGCAGCGGCGGCGAGGTCCGCTCCGCCCGCCCGCGGCCCGGCCTCTGCCCCGACCCCGGTCTCGATCCCTGGCCCGGTCCCTGGCCCGGTCCCGGCCGTCCACCGGCTCCTGGCGTCCACCGGTCGCCGCGGACCGCCTTTCGAGTGGCGCCACCACCCGGACGGGGTGATCCTGACTCACAGCGGCGATCCAGCCGAAGAGGCGCCGGGGCGGCATGCGCCCCGGCGCCCCTTCGGCCTGCGCGGCCCGGGTCGCCCGGCCGCCTCCTGGGGGCACGCCTAGAGGCGCGGGCCTGCGACGGGCTCGGCCGCCGTCGCCGGCACGGCAACCGCTGCGGCACGCTCCGGACCGTCCCCGCTCGGCTGCGCCGGGAGGTCCACGCGCAGGCTGCGAGGTCCGGACAGGACGTGGACGAGCCCGAAGCCGGCGGTCACGACGACCGCTCCGCCGGCCGCGTCCAGCACCCAGTGGTTGGCGGTGGCGACGATCGCGCACACCGTGATCAGCGGGTGCAGTGCCCCCAGCAGCTTCAGCCCGCCCTTCGGGGCCAGCATCACGATGACGATCCCGCACCACAGGGACCAGCCGAAGTGCAGCGAAGGCATCGCCGCGTACTGGTTGGAGATCGCGGTCATGGCCCCGTACGACGGGTTGGCGAGGTCCTGTGGGCCGTGCACGGTGTCGACGAAGCCGAGCCCGGGCATCAGGCGCGGCGGGGCGAGCGGGTAGAGCCAGAACCCGGCGAGGGCGAGGACGGTGGCCAGGCCCAGGGAGGCACGGGCCCAGCGGTAGTCGCCGGGGCGCCGCCAGTAGAGGACGGCCAGGATCGTCAGGGGGACCACGAAGTGGAAGGAGGTGTAGTAGAAGTTGAAGAAGGCCTCCAGCCAGGGCGTCGCCACCACGGCCTGGTTCACGGCGTGCTCGATGTCGAGCCCGAGCGCCCTCTCCATCCCGAGGATCTGGCGGCCGTTGCCCTCGGCGAGGGAGCGGCTGGTGGGCGCGGCCGCCCGGATGTGGGAGTAGAGCGAGTAGCCGACCCGTATCAGCAGGAGTTCCAACAGCAGGTTCGGGCGGGACAGCACCCGCCGCCAGAACGGCATCAGCGGCACGCGCGACCAGCGGGCCGCCGCCGGCCGGGCGTGGTCGGTCGGCACGGGGTCGCGCCAGTACGGGGACGAGCGGGGCAGGAACGGCACCGCGCAGGCCGCCGCCACCGCGGTGAGCAGCAGCACGTTGTCGCGTACGGGCGCCAGCACGGCCAGGTTCGGCAGCAGTACCGCGCTCGGCAGGGTCATGGCGAGGACCACGGCCACCGGCCACACCCGCCGGTCGGCGGCACGCTTGCCCACCTTGCCCGCGACGGCGAGGAGCACCCACAGCAGCTGGTGGCGCCAGCCGGTCGGGGACACGGCGACGGCCGCGCAGCCGGTGACGGCGACGGCGAGCAGCAGCTGGCCGTCGCGGGCATAGCGGACCGCGCGGCGCAGGCCGAACCAGACGATGGCGCCCGCGAGGACGGCGTAGAGCAGGACCTCTGCCGGTCCGCTCAGGCCCAGGCGCAGCAGCGCGCCGTGCACGGACTGGTTGGCGAGGCTTTCGGGCGAGCCGCCGAGCCCGGTGCCGCCCAGGTGGTGCACCCAGTACGTCCAGGAGTCGCGCGGCAGGGCCGCCCACGACAGGGCGGTGGCCGCGCCGAACGCCGCGGCGGCGGTCCGGGCGGCGGGGCGGCGTCCGGTCAGCCACAGCAGTGGGGCGAAGAGCAGCAGCGCCGGCTGGACCGCGGCGCCAACACCGACGAGGAGGCCGGCCGGCCGGCCGCCGGGCGCCCGGAAGACGGCGAGTAGCACCAGCAGGACGGGGACGACGGCGGTCCGGCCGGGCGAGGCGGCCTCGCGAACGGGCAGCGAGACCATCATCAGGGCCGTCAGGACGGGGGCGGCCAGCAGCGCGGTGCGACGCGGCACAGGGTCGGGCAGGCCGCGGGCGGCGACGAGGCCGATGGCGGCGACGCACAGCAGCGTCACGCAGGTCCATGCCACCTCCAGGGAGGGGGCAGCGAGTCCGGCGATCGGCCTGAGGACCAGCCCGGCGAAGGGAGTGCCGGCGAACTGTCCGGAGGCGTAGAGCGAGCCTCCGCCGCCGCCCGCGCCGCCGGAGGCCGGAAGGCTGCCGGGGAGGTGGAAGCCGCCCAGCCACTCGGCCGGTGGCACGCGCAGCACCGCGGCGGCCTGTCTGACGGCGAGGGCGCCGGCCAGCGCCCACAGCAGGAGCCGCGCCGCGCCGAGTCTGCTGCCGTCGCCTATGCCCCCGGCATGTCCGTTAGCTGTGCCGTGCTCCGCCGCGTTCGCCACGCCCCGCCGGCCTCCCGCCCCTGTTGACCGCAACCCCGACTTCGCCTGGCTGCCGCGCTCCCTTACCCGCACGACGATATCCCCCGCGGGATCCCCGGGACGGCTCGATGGGCATCGTGATGGCCCGCGAACGGCGCCACGGCCCTCGCGTACGGGCTCACCTGGCACGATCCCCGTCCCGGCCGGCCCGGCAGAGACCAGTGGTGCGCGAGAGGCCGGCCGGGCGGGCGGGGATCGCGGCGGATCCGGTGAAGGCTGGCGGCGTGCAGTGACGCGGTCGACTCCGGGGTCTGCCGCGTAGCGTGGGAACACAGGAGGTGAGGGTCATGACCGGACCGATACTGACCGAGGTCAGCGCGGTCGTCCCGGCTGGCCGCGAAGCGGACCTCGTCACGGCCTACCGTGAGCTCGTCGCCCGCCCGCTGCCCGACGGGCTGATCCGAACCGAGCTGCTGAGCGGGCCGGACGGGCGCTGGCGGATCCAGACGCTGTGGCGGGACCTCGCCGCCCTCGACGCCATGCGCGCGGCCCCCGAGGGCCCGGCAGCACCTCGACTCTTCCGTGACGTCGGCGCTGAACCCGAGCTTGGGCTGTTCGACGTCAGAGTCCGCTACACCGCCCCCGGCGCATAGCCGGTGGGGTTGTGCCCCGTGCCAGCAGCGGGGTCAGAGATCGACGATTCGAGGGGAGCCGCGCACCGGCAGGGGCGCGGCGGCAAGAGGCGCGGCCGCGAGGGGCGCGGCGGCGAGGGGCGCCCCGACAGCGGACCGGTCGGGCTCACCCCCCTTGCGGCCGTTCCGCCCCTCGGGCCGTTCCACGCTCTCGGACCGACGACCGGCAGGCGTCGATCCCGCCGCGCCACGGGGGTGGCCGGCGCACCGTCCTCACGGTGCTTTGACCGGGGGATGTAGGAGACTGCACGCACGTGATCAAGGCCGGGTGCAGTGCCCGGCCTGTGTTTCCCGAGAGGTGTCATGTGCCCAGCATCGTGAAGATCAACGTGCTGACGGTTCCCGCCGAGCAGCGGGAGGTCCTGGAGCGGCGCTTCGCGTCGCGGGCCGGGGCGGTGGAGAGTTCGGACGGGTTCGAGTGGTTCGAGCTGCTGCGCCCCGTCGAGGGCACCGACCAGTACCTCGTCTACACGCGGTGGCGTTCGGAGGAGGACTTCCAGGCCTGGATGGAGGGGCCGATGAAGGCTGCTCACCAGGGCGGCGGCGGGGCGGGCGGCCCGGCCGGTGCGGAGCGTCCGGCACCGGCGGCTTCGGCTTCGACGGTGTGGTCGTTCGAAGTCGTGCAGCAGGCGGGGCCGAAGCAGGCCTGACGCCTACCGGCCGGGCGCCCGGAGCGCGTGCGGGCGCCCGTACCCCACGCTCCGCCGCCCCGGGCGGATGCTGCCGAGCGGTCCCCCCGACGGTCTTACCGGGCGTCTTCCCGGGCGGGCGGGCCATCGGGGACGGCCGCACAGGTCGGGCGGGGCGGGGTCGGGACCGGGGGAGCGGGGTCGGAGTCGGAGTCGCGTCAGCTCCAGAAGGTGTCCTCCTCGTCGATGTCCGCGGTGCACTGGTCGATGTCGGTGATCTTGTGACCGACGATCGTGAAGAAGAGGCCTTGGCGGATCTCGATGCCCCGGTCACCGCGGTCGCCGCGCGCCGTGTGGAAGCTCATCACATGTCCGCGCCCGTCCGCGAGCACCGACTCCAGGTGAACCTGGAAGGTGCCCATGGTCTCCTCGCCGAGACGGCGGTAGAAGTCGAGGACGTGTTCCCGGCCCTTGTGGTGTCCGGACATGGGGTTGCTGCCCGGCACGTGGTGGATGACGTCGGCGGTCATGAGCGCGCCCAACGCCTCCATGTCGCCCTTGCCGAAGGCCTCGTAGCCGCGGCGGATCAGGGCACAGTCCGCATGCTCTGCCATGGCGTTCACACCCTCCAGGGAGGCAGAATGTCGTTTTTCCTATCATCAGCCTGCCGTTGTGGATATTCCACGCGGGAGATCGCACCCCGACTCCACAATGACGCCATGACCACGCACAGCGAACCCCGCCCGCCGACACCGGCCCCTTCCACCTCCCCTTCCCCTTGCCCTCCCTCTTCCCCGTCGTGGACCGTGTGCCCCGAACCGTTCACGACGGTCGACGCCACCCGGCTGCGCCGCGCCTACTACGCCGAAGTAGCCGGCCGGTATTGGAAACGCGGGGTCACCGAGGCGGAGATCGACCAAGGACTGCTGGACTTCCCGGACGACGGGCTGGCGCCGCCGACAGGACAGTTCGTCGTCGGTCGCCTGGGAGGCGAGGCGCTCGCGTGCGGCGGCGTCCGGATGCTCGACGCGATGACCGCCGAGCTCACCAGGGTGTACGTCGACCGGCGCGCCCGTGGGACGGGCGGCGGGGCGGCCCTGCTCCGGGCCCTGGAGGCGCAGAGCCGTGCGCTGGGCGCCGAGCGGATCCGGCTGGACACCCGGTCGGATCTCGTGGAGGCACGCGCCTTGTACGCGCGTCATGGCTATACCGAGATACCCGCGTACAACTCCGGCCCGTATGCGGAGCACTGGTTCGAAAAAATCCTGGGCTGATCGCGGCCGGGACGACTCAGGGCGCGGCGTGGTCGCGGCGCGGCTCGGCGTCGTAGGGCTCCTCGGAGTCCGATCCGCACAGCTCCGTGTTGATCTCCTCAACCAGCTTGACCAGGTCGGTCGGGCGGTCGGGGCCCCACCAGTCGCCGAGCAGTTCGGCGAGGGACTCCTGCCGTGCCGTGCTGAGTTTCGCGGCGGCCTCGCTGCCCTGCTCGGTCAGCACCAGCGGCAGCCCTTCGCGGACGGCGAGCCCGCGCTCCTCGACCTGGCGGGCAGCATCGGTGATCACCTTCACCGGCACGTTGACCCGCTCGGCGAGCAGTGCAGGTTCCGCCGAGCCGTACTTGTTGATGCGCAGCAGCAGCCAGCTGGAGGCGGGCAGCAGGTCGTAGCCGGCCTTCTCGGTGATCTTCTCGTAGACGTGGCGCCGGCCCTCTCGGGTGCCGAGGACGGACAGCGCGCGGGCGACCTCGTCGCGGGAGGAGCGCTGGACCGGGTTGGAGGCCAGGGTCTCGGTCACGTCGGGTGCGGTGACGGAGGCGCGGAGCTTGTCCTCTCTCAGGAAGCAGGCGAGGACGAAGGCGACCAGGACGACAGGGACGGCGTAGAGGAAGACGTCGGTGATGGAGGTGGCGTAGGCGTCGAGCACGCGGGGTCGGAGGCTCGCCGGGAGTGCGCCGATGGCCCGGGGGTCCGCCTCCAGCTGGGGGATGCCGGCGTCGGCGGGCAGGGTGACGCCGGCCAGGGAGGCGGCCAGTTTGTCGTCCAGCTGATTGGTGAAGACCGTGCCGAAGATCGCGACGCCGAAGGAGGCCCCGATGGAGCGGAAGAAGGTGGCACCCGAGGTGGCGACGCCCAGGTCGGCGTAGCTGACGGCGTTCTGCACCACGAGGACGAGGACCTGCATGACCAGGCCGAGTCCGGCGCCGAAGACGAAGAAGTAGACGCTCATCTCCCAGGTGGAGCTGGTGCGCTGGAGCTGGTGGAGGAGGAGCAGTCCGAGGGCGGTGACGGCGGTGCCGGCGATCGGGAAGACCTTCCAGCGGCCGGTCCGGCTGACGATCTGGCCGGAGGCGGTCGAGGAGATCAGCATGCCGATGACCATCGGCAGCATGTGGACGCCGGACATGGTCGGTGAGACGCCCTGGACGATCTGCAGAAAGGTCGGCAGGTAAACCATCGCGCCGAACATCGCGAAGCCGACGACGAAGCTGATCGCCGAGCAGAGGGCGAAGGTGCGGATGCGGAAGAGCTTCAGCGGCAGGACGGGTTCGGCGGCCTTGCGCTCGACGAGGAGGAAGGCGACGAGCAGCAGGGTGCCCAGGACGGCGACACCGATGATGCGGGCCGAGCCCCAGCCCCAGGTGGCGCCGAGCGAGGCGACGAGGACGAGGCAGGTGGCGACACACGCGATGAGGAAGGTGCCGAGGTAGTCGATGGTGTGCTTGGCCCTGCTCGCCGGGATGTGCAGGGCGGCGGCGATGACGACGAGGGCGACGAGACCGATGGGGAGGTTGATGTAGAAGACCCAGCGCCAGGAGAGGTTGTCGACGAACAGGCCTCCCAGCAGGGGGCCCAGCACGCTGGTCGCGCCGAAGACGCCGCCGAAGAGGCCCTGGTACCGGCCTCGTTCGCGGGGCGGGACGATGTCGCCCACGATGGCCATCGACAGCACGATCAGTCCGCCGCCGCCCAGGCCCTGGAGGGCACGGAAACCGATGAGCTGGGGCATGTCCTGGGCCAGGCCGCACAGGGCCGACCCGATCAGGAAGAGGACGATGGCGTACTGGAAGAGCTTCTTGCGCCCGTACTGGTCGCCGAGCTTGCCCCACAGGGGTGTGGCGGCGGTGGCGGCGAGCATGTAGGCGGTGACGACCCAGGACAGGTGGGCCATGCCACCGAGGTCGCTGACGATGGTCGGCAGGGCTGTGGAGACGATGGTCTGGTCGAGCGCCGCGATCAGAAGACCCAGGAGCAGGGCGCCGATGGGTACGAGGACCTCCCGGGCGCTGTGCTCGCCGGCGGGGGCGGCCTGGTGCGGGCCGGGAACGGGGTCCGCGGCGCCTTTGGTCGCATCCTGAGCCATCGATTCCTCCTCCGGCCGGATCAACATTTCCATCCTGAGCGGTGTGTCCGGTTATGGCCTCTCGGGCGGTTGGGAGGGTCGCGGCGGGTCTGCATAATCGCAGGCAATGGCCAGGGAGGGAGTCCCCAGTGAACGGTGAGCACTGTCCGAATTGCGACGCTGCTGGCGCCGCCTGCGGGTGTGCACCGGGTGGGGGTTTCAACCCTCTGCGCATCCGTCCGTACGTGACGCTGTCCGATCCGGGCGAGCTTCCCGCCGAGGCTGCGCCGCCGTCCCCGCAGCGCGTGTCCGGCGTGGTGGGCCCCTCGGCGGCTCCTCCGCCGCAGTCGTCCGCGCCCGCGCCGCCGACGCGCTCGGAGGACGACACCCCGGCGTACGGCATACCCGTGGCGCCGGGGGGCGGGCCATGGCAGGAGGGCCCCTGGCAGGCCGGACAGGAGGCCGCACCGCATCCGGCGGAGACGGTCAGGCTCCGCGCGATCAAGGCGCCCTCTCCCGCAACCGGCGGAGGAGGGGGCGGGGGCCCGGAGGATCGTTCCGGCTCCGGTTCCCGCCGTCGACCGCTGGCACTGCTGGTCGCAGCCGCGGCGACGGTGGCCCTCGGTGGCACGGCCGTGGCGGTGTTGGTGCTGCCCGCTTCCCCGGACAGCGAGACGACCCTGCTGGACGCGAAAGCCGCGGCGCCTGCGGTGAGCGCGCCTTCGGTCGCACCGACCGGCAGCCCGAGCCTCGACAGTGCGTCCCCGTCGGTGTCCGCGTCGCCGAGTGCCTCGAAGTCGGCGTCCCCGTCCGCGTCCCCGTCGCCGTCCGCGTCCCGTTCCGCCTCCTCAGCGCCCCCGTCGCCGAGCGCATCGCCCCGCACGAGCCGTTCCGCCAGCACGCCCCCGCCCACCCAGGCGCCGATCCTGCGCTACGGGGATTCGGGGCCGGAGGTGGAGAAGCTCCAGCGGCTGCTGGCGGCGGAAGGCCTCTACCGGGGCAGGTTCCACGGAAGGTTCGACTCGAAGGTCGAGGACGCGCTGTCGATGTTCCAGTACTACAACGGGATCGACCACCAGGAGTGGGGCGTCTACGGGCCCCTCACCCGCAAGGCGCTGGAGGGATAGGCGGGAAGTACGGCAGAGCGAGCGGGTCGGGGCCGGGTCGGGTCGGGTCGGGTCGGGTCGGGTCGGGCGACAGGGGTCACACGCCCGCGAGTGGCGCAGACCGCCCCGCGTTTTGTATCGTGATGGAACAAAGTGGTTCCGTCCTCACTCCCTGACCGGTGGACGGAACCACTTGTTCTCTTTTCCCGCCCGTCTGGAGCCCCGTCGATGCCGGCCAGCACCACCACCACCGCACCCGTAACCCTCACCGCCAGGGCCCTGCTCCTCGACATGGACGGCACGATCGTCAACTCCGACGCGGTGGTCGAACGCTGCTGGCGCGATTGGGCCCTCTCCCACGGGCTGGACCCGCAGGAAGCCCTCAAGGTGGTCCACGGCCGCCAGGGCTACGCCACCATGGCCGTGCTCCTGCCGGACCGCCCCATGGAGATCAACCTCGCCGAGAACGCGGAGATGCTGGCGCGCGAGACGGCCGACACCGACGGCGTGGTCCCGGTCCCGGGCGCGCCGGCCTTCATGGCCTCGCTCGCCGGCCTGCCGCACGCCCTGGTCACGTCCGCCGACGCCGCACTCGCCACCGCCCGGATGACGGCCGCCGCGCTCCCGATGCCCGAGGTACGGGTCACGGCCGAGTCCGTCGGAGCCAGCAAGCCGGACCCCGAAGGCTTCCTCAAGGGCGCCGCCGCGCTGGGAGTGGACCCGGCGGAGTGCATCGTCTTCGAGGACTCGGCCGCGGGCATCGCCGCGGGCCGGGCGGCGGGCATGCGGGTGATCGGCGTGGGTCCCCGCGCCGCCGCACACGGCCCGACCGTGCACGTCCCGGACCTGACGTCCCTCACCGTCAGTGCCGACCCCGACGGCTCCGTCCGCGTCACGCTGCGGCCCGAGCACCAGGACACGCCCGCACGGTAGCGGCGCGACACCCGCACGGCTCCGGCCCGGGCTGCCCGGGCCCTGATCCGGGTCCGGGCCCCGGCCCCGGCGACCTACTGGCCCACGCGCCCGTCGATGCGCTCTCGCAGGAAGTCCGCGTGGCCGTTGTGGCGGGCGTACTCCTCGATCATGTGGACCAGCACCTCACGGAGTTCCATCGGCTCACCGCCGCAGTCGCCCGTGACGGCCAGGCCGGGTGCCTGCGCGACGAACCCTTCGGCGAAGGCGACTTCGGCCCGCCACGTCGCCCATGCGTCGGCGACCACCTCCGGGTCGGCCACCGCGCCCGTGAACTCCCCGGCGGGCTCCTCCTCCGAGCGGTAGTGCCGGCGTACGTCCTGCCCCGCCATGACCTGCCGGAACCAGTACTGCTCGACGCCCGCGAGATGGCGTACGAGGCCCAGCAAGGAGAGGTCGGAGGGCTCCACGGAGCGCCGCGCGAGGGCCTCGGCATCGAGCCCCGCACACTTGAGCTCCAGCGTCAGCCGCTGGTCGGTGAGGTAGCCGATGAGCACGTCCCGCTCGCCCCGGAAGCCGCCGTCGGCGCGCGGGTCCGCGTCCGGGTCGACGAACATGTTGGACCAGCCGAAGCGGCGGTGCGGGGCGGGCACGGGGCCACGGCCGGTGTCAGCGTCGGGGCCGGTGTCGGCGGAGGGGCCGGGGCAGGTGGAAGAGCCGGGGCCGGTGGAGGAGGTCGAGTCGATCACGCGCAGAGCGTGCCGCCCGCACGCACCGTCCGCAACGGAGTTTCCACCGCGGGCGCCCGCACCGCCCCGTGACCCCCTCCCCCGCCCCTCCCGGTCCGTTCAGCCCGCGATCGCCTCGTACAGCGAGAACACGGCGAGCGCCGCCATCACGGCAGCGGCGATCTTGGTGATGAGCCGCAGCGGAACGTATTTCATGAGGGTGCGGCCGCCGAGGATGCCGATGCCCGCAACCGCCCACAGCGCCAGCACGGCGCCGATGCCGACGGAGACGGGGTCGTCGTAGCGCGCTGCCAGGTTGGCGGTCATGATCTGGGTCAGATCGCCGAACTCCGCCACCAGGATGAGCATGAAGCCGGCCCCGGAGACCTTCCAGAAGGACTGGTCGGCGGGCTGCTTGATCTCCTCGTCCCCGTCGTCCTTCTTCAGGAGCAGCATGGCCGCGCCGAGGAGGAAGAGGATGCCGACGACGGCTTGGACGAGTCGGTGCGGAAGCAGGGTGAGCACGCTGCCCGCGGCGATGGCGAGGGCGACGTGTACGGCGAAGGCGGCGGCGACACCCGCGAAGACGTAGGAGGCGCGGTAGCGCGTGCCGAGCATCAGCCCTGCCAGGGCCGTCTTGTCGGGGAGTTCGGCGAGGAAGACGACGCCGAAGGCGATCGCCGTGACGGTGAAGCTGAACACGGAGGCGGAACCTCAATCGGTCGGGCAGGACGCCATCGGTACCGAGAGACCTGGGGTGTGTCAGGGGTCGCTTCGGCTCGGCGGCGCCCTGGTGTGTGCGTGCGCATGCGAAACGCGCCCACGACGGGACAGGACACTGCGGCCGAAGGTCTCGCTGGCCGGCCGCTGGTGCGCGACCTGCCTCCGGGCGCCGGCTGGGTGACCCAGCAGTATGTCGACGGTCCGGCGAAGAGCTACTCCCCTTCTGCTCCCGACAGAGTACGCGATGCCGACGCCCGGCTGGAATGGGCCTTTCGTCCCGCCATGCCCCGCCCTGCCCGTGCCGCACTCCGGCCTGGCCGGTCGGACATCGGCGGAACCTCAATTGCCATTTAAATCCGGGGCCTTGCATGGCTTGATGTGACGTGTTCATGTCGCCACGCTGTCACCTGGCGCCCATCCCCTCGCAACCCGATGGCGCCAGCATGGCCACGCCCCGCCGGGGCGAATCGGCCTGACCCCCCGCACCCTGGGAGCCCCTCATGGCACTCATGCCCAACGTCTACGCGCGTCGAATTGGCGTGCTCGCGTCAGCAGCCACGCTGGCGGCGCTCACCTCCCTCCTCAACGCCCCGACCGCCCAGGCCGCCCCGCCCACGCCCATGAGCGCGTCGGCCGCCCGCGCCTACCTGGCCACGGTCACCCCCAGGGCGGAGGGATCCACCAGCGGGTACAGCCGCTCCCTCTTCCCCCACTGGAGTACCGTCTCCGGCACCTGCAACACCCGCGAGACCGTGCTCAAGCGGGACGGGGTGAACGTCGTCCAGAACTCCTCCTGCGCCGCGGTCAGCGGAAGCTGGTACTCGGAGTACGACGGCGCCACGTGGACGGCCGCCTCCGACGTCGACATCGACCACGTCGTCCCGCTGGCCGAGGCCTGGCGCTCCGGCGCCTCCTCCTGGACGACGTCCAAGCGCCAACAGTTCGCCAACGACCTCACCCGCCCGCAGCTCATCGCGGTCACCGACAACGTCAACCAGGCCAAGGGCGACCTCGACCCCGGCAAGTGGCTGCCACCCAGGACGGCCTACCGCTGCACCTACGCGCGGATGTGGGTCAACGTGAAGCAGTACTGGGGCCTGAGCATGGACTCGGGCGAGAAGACGGCCCTGGTCAACGTCCTCAACGGCTGCTGACCGGCGGCTGACCCACGCCCACTCGCCTCTCGGCTGGAACACCGTCGGACCGCCGGTCGGCCGCCGGCGGTGCCCGCCGGGCCGCCGGCCCCGCCTTTCCCCCGTCAGGGGGAGGCGTGGCTCCCCTTCCCCGTCGTACCGTGATCGAAGGGGCTACGGAGGAGGGGGAGTCGCATGGCCGGGTTGCGTCTGGGGCCGCTGCTGCGCCACGTCGACTGGGAAACGGGCGGATCGGCCACCGTATGGGTCGAGACGGACCGCCCGTGCACGGCCGAAGTGCGCTGCGCGGGCGGGGCCGGCGGGAGCACGCGGACCTTCCAGATAGCCGGGCACCACTACGCGCTGGTGCCGGTGACCGGCCTGACCCCGGGCTCCACGTCGCCGTACGAGGTACGGCTCGACGGCCGGCAGGTGTGGCCGCTGCCCGGCAGCGGCTTCCCGCCGAGCACGATCACCACTCCGGCCGCGCCCGGACCCGGCAGGCCCGCGCCCGGGCTGCGCGTCACCTTCGGCTCCTGCCGGCAGGCCGCCCCGCCCGCCGGCCGGCGCGGTCCACACGGCACGGACGCCCTGGACGCCCTCGCAGCGAGGCTGGCCGCCGACCCGGCCGCGGAGCGCCCGGACCTCCTGCTCCTGCTGGGCGACCAGGTGTACGCCGATGCCCTGTCGCGGGAGACCCGGAAGTGGCTCGCCGCCCGCCGGGACCTGCGGGAGGCACCCGGCGCCCAGGTCGCGGACTACGAGGAGTACACCCGGCTCTACTACGAGTCGTGGCGCGACCCGGAGATCCGCTGGCTGCTGTCAACCGTGCCGAGCCTGCACATGTTCGACGACCACGACGTCATCGACGACTGGAACACGAGCGCGGCATGGCTCGCGGAGATGCGGGCGACCCCGTGGTGGCGGGAGCGGGTGCTGAGCGGCCTGATGTCGTACTGGGTGTACCAGCACCTGGGCAATCTCTCGGTTGCCGAGCTCGCGGCGGACGAACTGTACGAGGCGGTCCGCGAGGACCCCGACGGCACGGACGCGCTGCGGGCCTTCGCGTCCGCGGCGGACGCCGATCCGGCCGCGGTGCGCTGGAGCTACCGGCGAGACTTCGGGCGGACCCGGCTGCTGATGGTGGACACGCGGACCGCTCGGGTGTTGGCCGAGGGCGGGCGGGCGATGCTCCATCCGGCGGAGCAGCAGTGGCTCCGGGAGAACGCCCTCGCCGGGCTCGGGGGCTACGACCACCTGCTGATCGGGTCCTCACTGCCCTGGCTGATGCCACCGCTGGTCCATGACGCGGAGACGTGGAATGCGGCCCTGTGCCGCGGGGAGCGCGGTCCGCGGTGGGCCCGGATCGGCGAGGATCTGCGGCGGCGCAGCGACCTGGAGCACTGGGCGGCCTTCCCGGCATCGTTCGCGGCACTGACCGATCTGATCGAGGAGGTGGGGACGGGGCCCCGGGCGCCGGCGACGGTGTGCGTGCTGTCGGGGGACGTGCACCACGCGTATGTGGCCGAGCCTCACATACCCAGTACGGCGCGGGTGTTCCAGCTGACGTGCTCGCCGGTTCACAACTCCATCCACACCCTGGTCAAGTGGGGGTTCCGGCTGGGCTGGTCGCGGACCGGCCGGTGGCTGGGGCGCGGTTTCTCCCTGCACGGGCGCACGGGACGGCCGCCGCTGAACTGGCGGCGTACGGGGGGTCCCTGGTTCGGGAACCAGCTGATGACGCTGGCACTGTCTGGGCGGACGGCGCGGCTACGGCTGGACCAGGCGCGCAAGAAGCGTGCGGGGGCCCACTTGGTGACGGTGCTGGACCGGGAGCTTACGGCGGTCGAGTAGGCGGTCCGGGCGGGCACAACGTCGGCGGGCCGGAGGGGCAGGGGTCGACGGGGTCGACGCGGCCGTGGTGGGGGATCCGCCCCGGGCCGGCCGCCGGGGCGGGAATGCCGGGCGTACGCTGTATGGCTGTCAGCCGCCCCTGCCGCTCCCCCGCGACGTCGCGGCGCTTCATGCCGCAGCACGTCAACCGGACTGGGGAGTCCCGCTGTGTTTGAGACTCTGGGGTCGCTGACCACGAGCCCATGGATCTACGCCCTGGTGGCGCTGTCCATCCTGCTCGACGTCTTCCTTCCGGTGCTGCCGAGCGGGGTCCTGGTGATCACCGCCGCGGCGGCAGCGGCTGCCGCCGGGGCGGCCGGGCCGGTGCAGGTCCCGGGGCCCGAGCAGGTGCCGGACATCCTGTTGCTGCTCGTGATCGCGACAACAGCATCGGTGCTGGGTGACATGGCCGCCTACCGTTTGGGCCGGCGCGGCGGGCCCCGGCTGGACCGGGCCATCGCCCGCTCGCGCCGTCTGACGCGCGCCCAGGAGCGCCTGGGCGCGGCACTCACCCGCGGTGGCGGCGCCCTCGTGGTGATCGCCCGTTTCGCCCCCGCGGGGCGTTCGGTGGTGTCGCTCGGCGCGGGCAAGACCCAGCGCAGGGTCGCGGAGTTCCTGCCCTGGTCGGTCCTGGCGGGCATGGCATGGGCCGGCTACAGCGTGGCCCTCGGCTATTTCGGTACCCAGTGGCTGGGCACCCAGTGGCTCGGCACCGCTGTGTCGATCGTGGCGCTGTTCGCCGCGGGCGCCCTCGCGGCGTTCCTGGTACGCCGCCCGCCCTCGGCTCCGGGCGCGACCCCCGCGGCGTAGGGCGGGCACCGGTCCCGGGCACCGGTCTCGGGCGGCGGGCTCCCCCGGGCGGAGCAGTGGCTCACCCGTTCACCCGGCCCCGATCGCCGCCCGCGGGGCTGGCTCCTAGCGTCCGGAGAACGGTGCGGACCGAATCCGCGTCACATCCGTGGCCTGGCCGCGCCGTTTCGAGGAGCCGAGGAGTTGTCTCCATGCCCGCCATGCCGCTCGCCCAGTCGCCGGCCATCGCCCACCGTTCACGGTCCGCCGCTCCGCGCCGTCTGATCACCGCCGCGGCCGCCGCCGTCCTCATCGCCGCCGCCACCCCTGTCACGCTCGCGCACGCCGCTCCCTCCGCCAGCGTCTCCCCCACCACGGTCGCCCCGGGCGGCCGGGTCGCCCTGAACATCGCCGGGTGCGGGACCAAGGTCGCCAGGGTCACGTCGACCGCGTTCAGCGAGGTGCGGCTGACTCCCGGCAACCTCGAGGCCAGCAACCTCTTCGGCAGCGCCACGGTGTTCTCCAACGCCAACCCCGGCGCCCACCCGGTCCGGTTCGAGTGCGGCGGCCCGGGCGGCCAGAGCGTCACCGTCTCCCTCCAGGTCACCCCGGGTGCCGCGCGCGGCGGAACGGGCGGCAGCGTCGGCTCGATGAGCACGGCCCAGGTCGCCGTCGGCGCCACGCTCGCCACCGGCGCCCTGATCGGCGGTGTGTGGGTACTGCGCCGCCGCGCGGCCTCGTAGGACACACACCCGGACCGGGATCACCCGGGTGCGGTCTGCCCCCGTACGTGCACCCCGTCGAGCAGGGCCGCGGTGGCTTCGGCGACGGCGTCCACCGCCGCGTCGAAGACCTCGCGGTTGTGCGCGGCGGGCACCCGGAACCCGGACACCTTCCGTACGTACTGCAGGGCGGCGGCCCGGATCTCCTCCTCGGTCGCCTTCTCGGGGATGGCGGGCGGACGCAGGGTCTTGATCGATCGGCACATGTTTCCACTATCCCGCTCACCGGGGCAGTTCGGCCCCGGAAAGCTTCATGATGAGGCCTGCCTGGAGGCGGGCTTTCAGCTCCGGGTCGTCGACGGTCCCCAGCAGCCCGATGGCCTGCTGGGTCGTCGCGGCGGCCCGGCGGTCGTCGCGCAGCGCGACCGTCTGGTCGGCCATGTGTTGCAGTGCGATGTCGGCCCGCCGGTGGAAGAGCTGCCCGATCAGGGTCGTGACCAGGCCTGTCGCACTGGTGACGATGCCGAGGTACAGCTCGCCGCCGGCTTCGGCCTTCCGGACGGCGAGCCCGATACCGAGGAGCAGGATGGCGGCCCCCGCGCCGGCGAACCGCTGGCTCGTCCCGAAGCTGCTGCGCGCCTGAGTGAGCCCGTAGGCGTAGTACTCCACGAGGATCGGGGTGAAGTCGTCCCGCCGGTCGCCGAGTTGCACCTGCGGGTCCGGGGCCCGAATGCCGCCGACGTCCTCGAACTTCCGGGGGCCCGGTACGGCGGCGGTGGGTTCGGCGAGGTGCGCGAGCAACCGCTCCCGCTCCTCGTTCCGCTTCCGTTCGAAGGCTCCTCCGAGGGAACGCTCCGTGACCACCACTACCAGCACGGCCGCGACCACTGCCGCGGCCGGCGCACCCCATGCGAGCCAGTCGCCCATCCCCCGACGATCCCACGCACCGCGGCGACGGCCAAGGGCGCGCGCGGATACTGATGCGGCCGTCCCGGACGGCGCCTAGACTGGCGGCGTCGTGAACGTCACCGAGAGTAGGGAGACTGTCACCATGGCCAAGCGAGGCAACAAGAAGCGGGCCCGCAAGAAGAAGAAGGCGAACCACGGCAAGCGTCCCAACGCCTGAGCCGACCCCAAGACCCTCGACCCACCGGGCCGGGGGTCTTCGCATGCCATGTGCGTGCATCGTGATCGTCGGTGATGTCGGCCACGACGTCACCCGCCCGGCCCGGGGCCTGTGCGAACTGCATGCACAGCGACCAAGGCATCCTGCGGCATGACGCCCGGGTCGAGCCGCTGGCCGCGGCCGGTTCGTGGACGACGGGTGGCCCGCCGAGGCATCAGATATCGTCCCTGCGGTGAAGCTCATACCCAAACTCACCCGGCGGATGTCAGACGCGTCCGATGCGCCACGGGCACCCACGCCGGGTGCCCGGCTCGGCTGGCTGGACGCATTGCGCGGCATCGCCGCGCTGATCGTGGCACTGCACCACTTCGACGTGCTGAGGATGCTGCCCTTCGGTGGTGCTGTCTGGCGGAACTTCGACATGGGCCTGTTCGGCGTCATGCTCTTCTTCATCGTCAGCGGCTACATCATCCCCGCCTCGCTGGAGCGGCGGGGGGACGTCCGGGCCTTCTGGATCGGCCGGATTTTCCGCATCTACCCGGCGCTGATCGCCGCGTTCGTCCTGTCGATGATGATGCTGCCGGACGGGGACGGGTCGGTCGCGCTGCTGCGCACGGGAGACGACCTGGCCTCGCTGGTGGCGAACGGCCTGATGCTCCAGGACCTGCTCGGCGTGATCAATGGCATGAACGTCACCTGGACGCTCTGTTACGAGATGGTCTTCTACTTCCTCGTCACCGCCCTGTTCACCCGTGGTCTGCACCGGCACAGCGGGCCGATCGCCGTGGGCCTGGCCGGCGTGGCGCTGCTGGCAGGTACGGCCGTCGGCACCCAGCTCCTGAACACGGAACTCGGCTCGACCCGCAAGCTCCTGCTGATCGTGACGCCCATCGTGCTCCTAGGCCTTGCCGGTGTACTCAGCGGAAACCGCCGGCTGAGCGGGGTGGGCGCCTTGCTACTCGGCGGCATCGGACTGGTTCTGGTCACGCTCAACAGCCGAGCCCCCGCCTTCGAGACCTGGATGATCTTCGCCACGATGTTCGCCGGTACGGTCGTCTACCGGGCGCAGCACGGACAGCTCGCCCGGGTACCGGCCCTGCTCGCCTGCGGGTTCGTCGTCGTCGCGGGCGTCCTGGTCGGCCGGCTCTACAACCACGGCAGGGTCCTCGACCTGACCTGGTCCTCCGGTTGGAAGGCCTGGTCGGTCGCCTACCTCACGGCTTGGGCGCTCTTCGGTGTCGGCTTCCTCCTGCGGGCCCGCCGCTTCCCGAAGGTGCTGACCTGGCTCGGTGCGATCAGTTTCTCCGTGTACCTGCTGCACATCCCGCTGCTGCGCACCATCGAACCGCTGCTGGGCGTTCCACCGCAGCCGTCCTCGACCTTCGGCAAGATCGCCTGGACTGCGATCTTCCTCGGTGTCGTGGTGGCCGTCAGCCATCTGATGTACCGCCTGGTCGAGATGCCGATGCAGCGCCTGGGCCGCCGCGTACAGAAGGCGGCGGACCGCCGCTGGCCACCCATCGAACCCGCCGCACCTGCGGCTCCTGCCGAGGCCGACGCGACCCCGTTCAGCCTGTCCCGGAGCTGATCAGGACAGCAGCCCTGCGAAGACCGTCGCCCTGACCAACAGGCCGGCTGGACGAGGTACCACCGGTTCTGCCGCGAGCAGGCGATCTTGTTCGCGATGCCGGGCATCGGTGGCGTTCGGGCTGTGATGCGGCGTGCTGGAACTATCGCGCAGCCCTTCGATGCTTCTTCCTCGCAGCGCGCGAGGGCGACCGGGGCGTCTCCGTCGACTCCAGGATCGTGCGGGCCCATCAGCATACGGAGCACCGGGACCGGCTGCCGCGTCGGCTGTGGCCGAGCGGGATGTGGGACCGCCATCACTTCTAGGGTCTGTTGCGAAAGTGGATCTTGTTCGTTCATGATCACGTCTTGTGGGACGTGGAGATCTGACGAATGGCCAGTGGGCCCGGCTTGAGCC
>NZ_JBHYMC010000018.1:0-117325 GCF_042742535.1 Streptomyces sp. NPDC058880 | reverse complement strand
CGTGCCGTCGCCACCAGGTACGACAAACTCGCCGTCCGCTACGAAGCGACCGTGCTGGTCGCAGCCATCAACGAATGGCTGTGACCAGCACTTTCACAACAGGCCCTAGTGATCCAGGTGGCGATCTTGATGCGGGCCTCGCTGCGGGTGCGGAAGGTGTGCCGGTGGACGTACTCGACCTTCAGCACGCTGGTGAACGCCTCGCTCACGGCGTTGTCAAAGCACGAGCCGACTCGGCCCATGGGCTGCACGATGCCCAGCTTGCGGCAGGCCCGCTTGAACTTCCGGGAGCAGTATTCGCTGCCCCTGTCGGTGTACATGATCACGCCGCGGACGTCGCCGCCCCGGGTGGCCGCGGCCATGTTGAGCGAAGCCACCACCAGCTCGGCGTCATGCCGGGCGCCCATCGCGTAGCCGAGCAGCCGACGGGAGAACAGATCGATCACCGTTGCCAGGCACAGCTTGCCCTCGCCGGTGTCGATCTCGGTCATGTCGCCTGCCCAGACGAGGTCCGGTTCCTCGGCACTGAAATCACGGCGGACGAAGTCCGGGGCGGCCGGGCGCCTGCCCGGCCTGGTCAGCGACCGGCGGCGCCTGACCTTCCGGCCCGCCAGCCCCGGCGCACCAGCTCGATGGACACCTTCGGTGAGCCATAGGTGCCCCCGGACCGATGGAAGATCTCCTCGATCTCTTCCGCCAGGTGCTGCCGGCGCATCTCCCCCTCGGTCGGCGGCCGGTCGCGCCACTTGCAGTACCACGACTCCGACACCCAGAGCCCGGCAGGCGACGCGATGCGGTATGCCCTCCTCGGCCGTGCAGCTGCTGATCACCCCGACCGCCACGGCCGGGTCCGCCTCAGCTACTTCACCCACAAGGCCACGAATCGCTTGCACACATCACGCTCTCCAGCTCGCGAATGCGTTTGCCCTTCTCCCTGCCTCGGGTCCGCAACCGCTCCAGATCCGCCCGCTCACTCTCCCGCAGCCGGCCACCAGAAGAAGACGGCTCGGCCACCAGCCGGTCCGACGACGGCGACCCGTTGCGCCGCGCCCGCGACACCCAGCTGTGCAGCGTCCCGGGATGGACGCCCAGATCCTCGGCGACCTCCGGAACCGGCTTCCCGGTCTCCGCCACGATCCGCACCGCCCCCTCACGGAACTCGGCGTCGTAGATGCGCTTCCTGGATGCCATGACCCCCAACTATCCCTCCGGTCACGGTCTCCACAGTAGGAGGGGAGGTGCAACTCGTCACCCAAAACAGCAGTTCAGGGCCGCGAATGACGCAGGTGACGCAGAAATCCCAGCCTCGGACACACACGCACTGAACACCGCCCAGAAGACCGCTGTGAGTTCCCCCTGCCCACTACCCACCAGGCCCTGACTGTCGCCGAGGTCATGGCCGCCCTGCGGCTCAGCCGCTTCACCGTCTACAACCTGATCCGCTCTCGCGCCCTCCCCAGCTTCACCGAGGGCCGCTCGCGTCGGATCCCCGCGGACAGCGTTCGCGCCTACCTGGAAGCCAAGTTGGAGGAAGCCGCCTGATGGCACGCAAGAGGAATCCGAACGGCGCCGGCAGCATCTGGCAGCGCAGCGACGGGCGTTACGAGGCGCGCGTCTACGTCCCCCAGCCCGACGGCACTCGCAGCCGGAAGACCGTGTACGGCAAGACATGGGCGGAGTGCGACGCCAAGCGTCAAGAGCTGGTGCTCCGCGACCGCCAGGGCATCCCGACGCCCACCCGCTCGGCCAAGCTCTCCGAGTGGCTGCCCTTCTGGCTGGAGACGTTCGTCAAGCAGGACCGCAAGAAGACGACGTACGCCAAGTACGAGACCCACGTCCGTCTGTACCTCATCCCGCATCTGGGCTCCAAGCGTCTGGAGACCCTCGGCGTGCGGGACGTGCGGCGGATGCTGGCTGCCGTCACCGCGCAGGCCTCCGCTGCGACGGCGAAGGAGTCGCACCGCGTGCTGCGCAGCGCGCTCACCGCTGCGAACCGTGAGGAGCTGATCAGCCGCAACGTGGTGATGCTCGTGCCGGCGCCACGCATCGTCCAGCGTGAGTTGAAGCCGTGGGACCTCGAAGAGACGCTCACATTCTTGGAGGCCAGTCGGCGCGACCCGCTGTACGCGGCCTTCGTGCTGGCGGTCGCCCTGGGGCTGCGCCGGGGC
Organism: Streptomyces sp. NPDC058880; assembly: GCF_042742535.1. NCBI lineage: Bacteria > Bacillati > Actinomycetota > Actinomycetes > Kitasatosporales > Streptomycetaceae > Streptomyces > Streptomyces sp. NPDC058880. The sequence continues at coordinate 115,157 of NZ_JBHYMC010000018.1, read as the reverse complement.
GAGATCCTCGGGCTGCGCTGGTCCGACATCGACTTCGACCGCCGGACCCTGACCGTGCGGAATCAGATTCAGCGCGTGCAGAAGGAGCTGTACGCGGACTCCACCAAGAATAGGCGGAGCCGAGTCATTCCCCTCCCCCGGATGTGCGTGGCGCCCCTGCGCTGGCAGCGGATGCGGCAGGTCGCCTTGCAGGCCGCGGCCAAGGAACAGGAGTGGGAGGAGAGCGACTACGTGTTCACGACCCGCACCGGCCGGCCGATCGAGCCGCGCAACATCAGCCGGTCCTTCGAGCGGATCGGTCAGGCCGCCGGCCTGCCGCGGATCCGGCTGCACGACGCGCGGCACGGGTGCGCCACGCTGCTGTTCGCGGCCGGGGTGGCACCTCGGGTGGTGATGGAGATCCTCGGTCACTCGCAGATCGCCGTCACGATGAACATCTACACCCACGTGGCCGACAGCGGCAGGCGGGAGGCCATGGGACACATGGACCGGCTGCTGCGCCGGCGGCGGCCCGCCGAATAGGCGTTGCCGTCACTTTTAGCCGTCAAAGGCCCCCCAACCAAGATCGGTTGGAGGCCTTTTGACTGGTGGGCGCGGACGGTTTCGAACCGCCGACATCTGCTTTGTAAGCTCGTGCGGGGCGCTCTCACCAGGGGCGGATCGCTGGTCACCTCCGCCACGGCAAACCGCGTACGACCACCGTCATCCGCCGTCGTTGATGTCAGTTTTGGATGTCAGCTCCGGCGGCGGCTGCGAGTGGCCAGTCACTCCTCGTCGCTGCGCTCCAGGACCAGTCCGACGGACCCGTCTTCCAACCCGTTGCTGTCTTCGAGGTGCAGATGGGCTCCATCGGGAACTCCTTCGCCTGCCAGCACCAGAAGATGCCCGGCAAGCGTCCTGAGCCCCGCGGCATTCGCCTCGATGACGACCTCGCTCCCGAGATTCCGCACCTCGATCCGGGCATCGGCATCCCAGGAGAAGCGGAGCCCCGTGCCCTCAACGGCAGCCGTGACGTGAGTGCTCTCGATCGGCGCTGAGCCGCTTCCGGAAGTCATGGAACTCATGATGCCCCTGCACAGGCAAGGCACCGGAGACAGGGGGCTTGGCCCTCGTACACAGACACTGGCGGAAGCTCGGGAACCGGTGGTCACCAGGCGCGCCAGGCGTCCGTGATCTCGGCACGATTGATGCCCCTCCTCGTTGCCAGAGCAGCCACGTCCACACCATGCTCGCCCAAGGTGCGGTCGATGTACTCGCACAGCTGCTCCCGCTCTTCGGTGCAGTAGCCGGCGCCACCATGGCTCGTGTCGCCGTCCACAGCATTGAGCGCGAGTACAACCCTCTCGACCGCTCCAAAGACCTCATCGTCGGAGGGCTCCAGGAGCCCACTCACCTCCGCCTCGAAGGCTTCCAGCACCGAATCCGTCGCCATCAACAAGGACTCGGGGTACATCGCCGCCGCGCCGGAACACTCGGGTCCCAAAATCCCGGCCTCGACATCGCGGGCCACCTCCGCCATCCAGGCACGCCAGTTCTCAGGGGGTCTGTTCGCCATGGCGAGAAGGTACGCCGAAGCACTGACAACCCAGTTGGGTTGTGCGCTCTCGTTGATGTCAGACCGCCCTGACATCCTGCGCTCGTGAGAATGACATGGGCCGACTTCTGGGCACTGATAGCCACCCTGGACGGCGAAGCAACCCAAGGGAGCTGCCAGCGCCTTGCCGAGGAGCTGAGCCGCCGCCCCATCCCCGACATCATCGGCTTCGCCGAACGTCACGCCGAGGCCCTCTACCGCCTGGACCAGGAGAAGTTCGGAACCCTCCCCGTGGTCGACCTGACAGATCGAGACGGCAGCCCGTTCCCGCAATCGTCCGACGTCTTCCTGTACACACGCTGCGCCGTCGTAGCCGCAGGCCAAACCGTGTGGGAGAGCGTCTTCTTCGACGTCGACAAGTTCGCCCCGTACACCTCCACCGAGTACGACGGTGAATGGCTGCTATCCGTACCGGACAAGGCGTACGAACTGGCCACTGGCAAGGAGTGGGACCGCTTGACCCGGTACTGCTTTGAGAGCTACTCCAACCAGGACGGATGGCCCTACCTACAGGGCTGAACCGGACTACCGTGCGATGGGGATCTCGTAGACGATCTCGCACAGGGTGGCGGGCACGACGATGTCCGCCGTTTCCACGGGTCGCCCCTGGTCGCTGTAGTAGGTGCGCCGGATGTGCGTGACGAGCGCGGCCTTCTGGATCCCGAGGAGTGAGGCTTCCTCGGCGGTGGCCTGACGCGGTTCGGGCTGCTCGACGGCATGGCTGACCGTGATGCCGATCTCGGCCATCCGGTTCACGACGCCAGCCCCGGCGTGTGGCCCGCCCTCGGGAAGGACGACGAGAGTTCCGCCGGTGAGGTCGTACGGCTCCCAGCTCGTGGACAACTGCACGGGCCGTCCGTCGGCGAGGAACTCGTACACCGTGCGGACACACAGGTCGCCCTCGGCGATGCCGAGCCGTGCGGCGATCTCCGCCGGCGCCGGAACCTTGGCCTCGGTCCGGCTCTCCCAGTCCCCCTGCCTACCCAAGGCCTTCATGTCGGCCCGGAACGGCGAACCACCGCCCTGCTCGCGCGCTGACGAGCGGACCACGCGCACACGCTGACGAGGCTCCGCGACGTACGTTCCGGATCCCGCCCGCCCCTCCAGGACCCCTTGGGAGATCAGCAGCTCCTGCGCCCGGCGGACGACGTTCTCGCCGACGCCGCACTCTTGGCCGATCTGGGCACGCGAGGGGAGCCGGTCTCCGGGCTCCCACTCGTGCTCCGCGATCCTCCGCCGGAGTTCGTCAGCGATGCGGAGATACGGCGGCTGCTGCTCAGGCATATGGAAAATCTAGTCCACTAGCCCTAATCTAGTTAACTAGCTTCACGCAACGTGATCCCTTGGCGACGGAGGCTCTCCTGTGCCCGCTTCGGCAGTAAGCGCGGAGGACATCGCCGCCCGGCTGTCCGCCCTCGGACTCACCACGCGCGTGGAGGAGCACGCCCGTCACATGTGGATCGAAGCGGAGGTGCCGGAATCGCTTCCCGCCGAGACATGGCGGGAGGCCTTGGAAGTGGTGGCGGAGGCCGATCGATTCGGACTCCAGGCCAGCAGCTTGAACGGCCGGACCTTATGGGCAGCCGTACACAGAACGGTCCCCGCGACGCGCGATGTCCGGGGACCTGGCCATCAGCGATAGGAGCTGATCAGCGTGTTGAACCGTATCCGCCGCGCAGTTGGGCGCACCAGAGTGCGCCCCTTAGGACCGCCGTGCTTCATGCCGCCGGAGGTCAACTGATGCATGCGAAAGCCGTCCCCTACCGATCGAGCTCGTGTCGGATCGGCACGCACCACGAGTGCGCGCAGTCCTCGCCGTCCTTGGCACCAGTCGGCGTCCCCGTGATCTACGAGGCGTGCGACTGCCCCTGCCACCCGGCGACCGACCGGGAAGCGTCGAAGGAGGCAACCTCATGAGGAGCTGGACGCCGGTCGGCGCGCTGGCCTCCAACGTCGAGATCACCTCGGCCAACGTCCAGCGGGGCGATGTCATCCAGATCGGCGGCCAGCCGTGCCGCGTGGCCGACCTCATCCAACTTCCGGGCGGTGCAAAGCGCCTCCTCTTCGAGTCGGGCGAACTGCTGACCATGCATTCCCGAACCCGGCTCATCGCCCTGAGGATGCAGAGAGTTGGTGATCAGCGCCGTGGCCTCTCGCCGTCACGTCATCGCCGATGACCTCAGGGCCCAGATCTCGACCGGCCACATCAAGGCCGGCGACCGCCTTCCCTCCGAAGCCCAGCTCGCCGCCCGCTACACGGTCAGCACGCCGACCCTACGGAGCGCCCTCGCGCTCCTCCAGGCCGAAGGCCTCGTCGAAAAGGTCCACGGCAAGGGCAACTTCGTCCGCCCCCCTCTTCGCAGGATCACGTACCTCGGCGGCGGCCCAACACTGCCGACTCCGGGCTTGCAGATCAGCGTCCGGACCGCCAAAATCCGGGCGCGCGGCCACCTTTCCGTCTTGCTGCGGGTACCGGCTGGGAGTCCCCTCACCGAATTCCAGTGCCTGAGTCACGACGGAACCTCGCCCCACAGCCTGTCCCACGTCTACATCCCTCGCGATCTGGCGCCGACTGTCATACCCGACGAGTCGACCTGGCCCACAACCGTGGCGACGCCATTGGCCGAGGTCGAGGAGAGACTCTGCGCTCGCCTCCCCACCCCGTTGGAAGCGGCAACCCTCCGAATCAGCCCGACCCTCGCCGTTCTGGCGATCACCCGCGTAGCGACCGACAGCGCCGGCCGCGTCGTCGAGGCCGCGCTCCTGGCCCTCCCCGGCGACCGCGCGGAAGCCACCTTCACCACCCACCACACGCCCGAAGGCAGAAGGGCCGAAGGATGACGCCTCACAACGAGCTCCGACTCCTCCCATGGTCGGGACCCGACGGCAAGCCCTGCTTCCTGAGCACCGACGGCACCAACGGCCCCTTGTCCCGCCTGGCCGACCGCGCCGAAGCCACCCAACTCGAAGTCGCAGTGCAGCTCTTGGAGCACGCCCAAGAGGTACTCGCCGACGAGTCGACGGCCCCGGAAGAACTCCGTCTCGTGGCGTCAGACCTCACCGGCGCTCTGCGAGACGCACTCCGCGTAGCCGCAAGCCGCGGCCACCGCCTCCCGACGCTGGGCACCTCCGACCACAGAGACAGCAACGAGGTCCCCCACCTGTCGGCAGGCGCCTTCGGCTAACAGCCACGCGCCACAACGACACGAAGCCCCGGGCCAAAGCCCGGGGCTTCGTGCACACGGCTCCGGAGGCCCCGTGCGTCCCACATGTTTCACCAGGTCAGGAGTTTAGGAGAGGCGCGCGCCGTTCCGTAGGTCCACGAATAGGCCGCAGCTTGCAGGGGCACCGTGGATGCGCTGCGTCGGAGCACCGCTAGCGGAGGAACGAGTACACCAGCACGACCACCACCAGGACGCCCAGCCATAGCGGGACGCCGGTTGTTGTGAAGCGCCCCCGGTTGTCCCTAGGCTGCGACCGTCGTCGCTTAGTCATCCCAGCCCCCTACGATCGCGATGCTTCCCCAGCGCCCAGGGTGGGGCTGATGGCCGCACGCAGATAGAGCGAGAACCAGCCGCAGCTGTCCAGGGCCGAGTTTCGTTAGACCGGGATCCTCGGCATCGGTAGAACTGCACACCAGACCTGAGGGCTGTGCGCGTTGGTTTTACGCCACCGTGGCGCCCGGTTACAGCCAAGTTTCCCTTGTGTCGAATAGTGCGTCATACAGTTGCAGGGTTGACGTCAGGCAACGGCTGAGGGGGGAGCTGTGGAACCGGAGATCGTCGCATTGGCCAGTAGTGCAGGAACTACCATCGTCACCTTGATGGCTACGGACGCCTGGGAACGGGTGCGGGAGGGGATCACGTCACTCTGGCGACGTGAGCACGCAGAGCGGGCCGAATCTGTCGCTGTCGAACTCGATGTCACCCGCGAGGACCTTCTCGTAGCCTCGGAGACGGGTGATTCAAATGTTCATGGTGAGCTTCAGGCGGAATGGCAGGGGCGGATTCGACGCCTTCTCGCTATCCGGCCGGAGGTAGCCGGCGAACTGCGGAGGCTGCTGGATGAACTGGCCGCGCAGCCAGGGGGCGCCCCAGCAGTGACGCAACATGCCACCGCCTCGGGCCATTCCAGGATCTATCAGGCAGGCCGCGACCAGCACATTATCGACTGATGAGGCTCACTAGGAGGTTGTGCCGACGGCTGTGGCAGGGTCTGCCAGGTGTCTGGTCATCTGGGAATCACTGAGTATGCGCGGGCGAGGGCAGAGCGAGTGAGTGAAGGGGGAGCGCTGTTGCTGCCCACTGTCCGGCTCGAGTTGATGCAAGCCACAGGTTCATGACCGGCTTCCGGCGTCCTGATCGGCTTTTAGTCGACGCGTAAAGGCGTCCATTACTGGCGATGAATAACCTCTGCCTATCAGCGTTGAACCTACTTCCTCTAAGATCTCGATGCCTCGGCCGGCACCAGCCTTGTTGGCAATCTCCAGCGCTGACATCGCATGCTGGAGAGAGATGTCGCATTCCCCCTTTCTTGCGTAAGCTAGAGCCAGGTATGAGAGATGAAATCCTCCCTCATGGCCGAAATCTTCACCCCATCCATCCATGGCTGCTGATGTATTATTGATCGACTCCTCGAAGCGTCCAAGCCTTAGTAGGGCTATTCCTTTTTGGGCTTGGAGATGGCGTGCACGCATAAAGCTAGCGGAGATTCCGAGAGGGTTGCTCGAGAGATGTCCCGCACCATCTAGAAGCTCCTCGGCGGTATCGAGGTATTGTCGAGCTTTTCTTTCGTTGCCGAGAATCGACCAAGCCTGCGCGCATTGTAGGTGAGCGTTAGCTGAGATTCGATGGATGTTCTCGCCCTCTAACTTGGTGGAGAACTCGGCCATCCCCAATCCTAAGGCTCCATTGCCCTGGTCGGCTGCCACTTGGGAGCGGCGTGAGAAGAAGTACGAGGCTAGAACCTCGTCGCCTCCAGCCTGGGCGAGTATGATTGATCGATCGGCATATACCGCTGCTTTATCATAGTCCCCGCGGCTTTGCCACAGCCAGCACGAGAAATCCATCCACAGGGATTGCAGTCTAAGTAGGCTCTGAGCGATGTGAGTTTCGCCTGTCTCCTTTATTAGCGCATCGACGAGGCTAACTTGATGGTGAACCAATGGGAGAAGTCGTGTCGGCCCTATCACCCTCTCAGAGGCTACGAGATTCTTGCGTAAGTGCGCCAAGGATGTGACTAGGTCGGGCGCGACTCGCACCGATCCGCCCAACCGGCTGACGCCACCTAAGGCGACACTCCCGACCACCTGCATGAAACTTCGCCGGTCCGGTTGAGGTGATGTATCGGCTGCTCTCTGGACTAATCCAGGCGTGAGAGTCGAAGCCTCAAGGGTGTGTAAGGTGATGGAGACGTTGTTGTGTGTGACATGCTGATCTCTGCGTGCTTGATAAATTCCACTGTTCCCCGATGCGGTCGCGTGCAGGTCAATAGAACTTTCCTCGATCTCATCCATTGCTTTCCCTCTGAAACTGGCGAGTCGGGTGGTGCTTGTGAGACACCTGGAATTGAGCCTCCTGGGTACTAACTATGCCCCTTAGGTTCTTCCTGTAAGCAACTACTCGGGAGAGATCGTCAGATCATCGGTGGACCCGAGTGTGGCCCGCGGAGTGGTGCCGAGTCGAACTGCTGCTCGTGCTGGGTGGGGCGCGTACGATCGCTGGGCAGATCAACTGTGGTGCGGCGTGGCTCAACAGGCTGGTCAAGATCGCGGGGACAGGAGCAAGTTGACCTAACGTGGTCGGGCATAGTGCCGTTCGTTGAGTGACGACGACTCCATCGGCATTGCCGCTTTGCCTCATCCTTATCAGGTCGATGACCCGGGGTACGCGATCTCGCACATTCCGTTTGCAGTCCCCACTGACCTGCCGCCGAGGTTGATCAGCGATCGGCGGAATCCGCTCCTGTTGGTGTCAGGCGCTGATGTCAGCCGTCACCACAGCGCTTGACGACTCCAGCGGCTCACGGGATCGCCTGCCACTCCAGGTCCACAGCGTCCGCAACCTGGACGTTCTAGGCTGAGTGACTTCGCGCATGTAGGTGCTGCGCCCCCTACTCAGCATCTTGATTGCCTCGCCCAGCCCGACTGGATCCCAAAGATCCAAAAGACTCTCGTGGCTCTCGGGTACCGCGGCAAGCTTCTCAAGTCGCCCGATTGCCGCCTTGACCTCATCAATGCCGGGAAAGGTTGGCAACGCATGCGCCTCTACCCTGGCCCTGCCGATCGGCTCCAAGATGGCGAAAACATACGATTCGCGCTGTTTGTAATCAGTGGCATCGATATCGCCCAGCGCAACGACGTAACGAGTGCCGGCATCCGCTGCTTCGATGAGGTGTTTGAGCGTCGTCTCGAACCGAGCTACGTCAAACTTGGCAATCTCAAGCTTGCCCTCCCAGAGGATCCGATCTCGGGCTACGCCCTTCTGGGTCCACCGCGTAACGCCGCCGACGATGAGTGCTGCACCAGCCGTGATCAGCGGCGCAACGGTGACGATGGAATCAAGCTGCATGGTCATATGCTGCACGACCTCCTAGCTCAGGACACAGACCCCTCCTGACTGCACTGCCACCTTCAGCTTTTGTCCCACCGATCACCGGGCAAAGCGCCGAAGTGCGGCGCCGACCTTGTGAGCGGAGCGCGCCACTCGCAAGCGGTTTTGCACGGACCCACTGCCGCCAAACTCGGGCCCCGACTCGCGCCGGGGCCCCGGGTGGTCAGCTGGCGTAGTCGCGGGGGTCGTAGCCGTGGTTGCAGACGGGGCAGAGGGTGAGGTCTTCAGGGTCGTCGGAGTACGGGTTGGGGATGATGCCGGCGTCGCACTGGGGGTCGGTGCAGGCCATGGTGTGCTCCTTCGAGGTCGGTGCCGTTGTCCTGATGGGCACCGCCCCTGCACGGTTCTGGGTGGGCGCACAAGGTGGAGCGCGCCACTGTACGAACGACCTTGTGCGCCCACCCAGAACCGTGCCGCCCTCGGGATCAGGACAACGGCGCCGACCGGCAGCCACCACACGAGTGCCCCGCCCCGCCCCGCCACTGGGCCTGACCGCAGTTCCTGCGCCGCCCCCGCCGTGCAGCACAGGTGAGCCCAGTGCCCAGGCGCTTTAGGGGCCCAGCTTCTCGCTCACAGCCTCGGCGTGCTTGGCAATCTGATCAAGTTTGGCCACCACGGTTTCGCGATCGAGGGCCATCCCCTCCATGACGTTCAGGTCGATTACGTAAGTCATGGGAGCGATCGCGCCCGTGGGCCCCACCGCGTTCACCGTGACGGTGTACTGGCGTGGCAGATCGGTTCTTTGGTAGAAGCGGCCACCGAAGGTGAAGAACCACTCAAGGCGACGGCCAGGCGGCAGGAAAGGGATCCTGCGTCCTACGGCGGACGCAATGTCCGTGTCCCAGTTTGGGCTCTCGCCTCCTTGGATTGGCGGGTCGATCGTGAACTCGACATCACGGGCTACTGTCTTGCCGAGGTTCTCGATCACGAAAACCAGGATCCCGCTGCCGCCAGCGCGAGGGCAGATGTCCACCACGACGTAGGGGTCGTTCGCCTCTTTACTCACCCGCTCGGCGAGCCTCAGTTGGTGCCCCGCATAGACAGCCTGTCGACGTGCGTAGAGAAGCGCACCCAGGCTAATCACGACGGCCAGTGCCGCTATGTAGTTGCCCATATCGCGAGAATAGATTGAAACAAGCCATCTGGAGGGTGAATGGCCGAAGATGGCCGGTGGGGTTTCAGTCCGCCGCAACCAAACGATCGCCCAACTCTCATCCCGTCCGCCGTCGACCCACACGCATGTGGAGCGGACGCGGGGCCGGGCGTCCAGGTGGAGCGCGCCACTGTACGAACGACCTGGACGCCCGGCCCCGCGTCTGCTCGGCTTGTCCTGGGTCGATGGCGGACGGGATGGGAGTTCCCCACCCCAGCCATCCACGGGCCGGCACCCGCGAACGGCGCCCCCGCCATCCCGGAGTCGGAGCGCCCCCGCCGGAGGCATCGTCTTGACGCGAGCTGATCAGCCGGCCGAGCCACCGCGGTTCTCACCATCAACCCGAGCCGTAGGCGTGCGGACGGCGGCCGGGCTGGAGCGGGGCGTCAGACAGGAGCGCAGGCCCGGGCGACGGGCCGCGCGCGCCGCGCTGTGCGCGGCGGGTGCCTTGATGAAGTAGAGAAAGTCTTACCGCGCTGCCCTCAAAGGACGATCGGCTTGTACGCCATGGCCCTGTCGACGACCTTTCCGGGCGTCAGCTCGGGATCGGGGTCCCAGAAGATGTAGTCGCTGATGTGCGGGCAGGCCAGGCCCCGTTCAAGGGAAGCCAGAATCTCGGAAGACTCTTCCTCGGGAGTCTCTGGGTTCATGAGGTGTTCGACGAGGAGGATCGCTTCCTCGCGGGTCATCCGCCATGCCGGTTGTGTGCTCACTAGTGCGTGATCAGGTGGCGGCCGTCGTGGCTTCGGACGTGGGGGCCGTTTTCGTCCAGGGCGTCCAGGAGGCGGATCGCGTAGACCTCGGCCATGCGTTCCTCGACCTCGGCCGGCGTCAGCCAGTCCACCGCGGTGGACTCGTCCGAGGTTCGCTCGGTGCCGCCTGAGGGCTTGCAGCGGAAGACCAGGGCCACGATGCCGCGGGTGGTGTTCTTGTACACGCCGGTCAGCTCGTCTACCTCGACGTGGATGCCCGTCTCCTCCAGGACCTCGCGGGCGACGCCCGCTTCCGGTGCCTCGGTCAGTTCGAGGACGCCGCCCGGGAGCTCCCACGTGCCGTTGTCCGCTCGGCGGATGGCCAGGAGGCGCCCGTCTTCGCGCACTACCGCTCCGGCCACGGACACCGAGTGGAGTGGCGTTGACTTTGTTCCCGCGCTCCCGTTACTCATGTACAGGAGCATATGAGAGTGGGTAGGACTGTGGGAACTCCAGCAGGAGCTGGCAGGGCCGTACCTCGGTACGTGCAGATCGCGGACGAGATCGTCCAGCAGATCCGGTCCGGCGTCCTCAAGGCCGGCGACATGGTTCCGAGTGAGTCGGAGCTCGTCGAGCGGTACGGGGTTGCTGGGGGGACTATTCGGAAGGCCATGGTCGAGGTTCGGGCCAGCGGGCTCGTCGAGACCCGGCACGGCAAGGGTTCGATCGTGAAGGACCGGCCTCCCGTACGGCTTCGGTCTTCGGATCGCTTCCGCGCTTCTCACCGGCGGGGCGGTAAGGCTGCCTACCTCGCCGAGTCCGAGCAGTCCGGCGCCACCGCGAAGGTAAGCGTCCTCTACATCGGGCCCATGGAGGCGCCCGCGGACATCGCTGAGCGGCTTGGTGTCGAGGTGGGGACTCAGGTGCTTGCGCGGCGTCGGCTGTACTTCCGGAACGGGACGCCCGTCGAGACCGCCTCGTCGTACCTGCCGTGGGACGTGGTGAAGGACATCCCCGAGCTGTTCGCCGAGAACCCCGGCCCGGGTGGCATCTATGCCCGGCTCGAAGACCACGGTCACACCTTCGCCGAGTTCGTGGAGACGCTCCAGGCTCGGTCGGCCGCGAAGGCGGAGGCCTCCGAGTTGGCCCTGAGTCCTGGCGCCCCCGTGATTCAGCTGGTGCGGGATGCGGTGACCACGAAGGGGCGTGTCGTGGAGGTCTGCGACACGCTCATGGCCGCTGACCAGTTCGTCTTCCAGTACCGGATCCCCGCGACCGACTGACGCTCGCTCAACTCCCCTCAACCCGCTGCGGATTCTTTCCGTGGCGGGTTGACTCATGTACAGGAGTGGTGCACTCTTCCCCATGTCACTCCTGTACAGGAGTGGATGAGTCCAGCCTATATAGAGGAGTGATCCACTGTGCGTCAGATCCCCGTCGACACCTCCGCCGCGATGGTGATGGTGGCCCAGCCCCCGGCCCCGAAGATCGCGAACCGTCAGACCGGTGAGATCGCCACCGACCGGGACACCGGTGCCCCGCTCATGACTGTCGATGTCATGTTCGTCATGGACGGCAACGCCGAGATCCTCAACCTGACCGTGCCCAAGACCGGCATCTCCGAGGAGCTGTCGATGGGCACCCCGGTCGCCCTGACCGGGGTCGTCGCCCGGCCGTGGGAGAACGAGTTCAACGGCCAGAAGCGGCACGGCATCAGCTTCCGCGCCGTCGCCGTCACCTCGCTCGCCGCCGCGAAGGTCGGCTGACCCATGACCGCCTTAACGGTCACCCTCGCACTGGTCGCCACGGTCGCCCTGCTGCTGCGGTGGCAGCGTCCGGCCTGGTACTGGATGAGCTTCGGCGTCGCCTTCGCCGTGGTGCGGATCCTGGCCCGGTATGCGTCGGTCATGGACGCGTGTGGGCTGACCGTCCCGCCCTCGCGCTGGCGCCTGGCGCTGGCTCGGATGACCGGCCGGCCCATCCTCGACTCGCGGGCGCCCCGGATCCTGCGGCTGCGGCCGACACGTACTGGGCTCGTACTGCGGGTGAAGCTGCGCCCCGGTCAGGACGCATTCGACTTCTCCGCCGCCTCGGACCGGCTCCGGCACTCGTTCGTCATGCAGAACGTCACCGCCCGGGAGATCCGCTCGGGTGTCGTCGAGCTGCGGATGACCGGGTACGACGTCCTCAAGCGGGTCCAGATGCCCGCAACTGCCCGTGCCGGGGCGATGCGCGTTCCGGTCGCCATGCGGGAGGACGGAGAGGTCTACTACCGCGACTACCGCCAGACCCCGCACGCGCTGAACGTCGGCGCCACCCAGTCCGGGAAGTCCGTCTATCAGCGCAACCTCGTTGCTGCGCTCGCTCCGCTGGATGTCGCCTTGGTCGGGATCGACTGCAAGCAGGGCGTTGAACTTGCTCCGCTTGCCCGGCGGTTCACCGCCCTGGGCGACAACCCTGACGCCGCCGCCGACCTCCTCGACGCCTTGGTCGAGCACATGGAGGACGTCTACCAACTAATTCGCCGCGAGCAGAGATTGAGTGCAGACCTGCCGGATGCGGAGATCACCGCCGACATCTGGGACCTGCCCGATCGTCTGCGACCGACCCCGATCGTGCTCCTGGTCGATGAGGTCGCCGAACTCGCCCTCTTCGCCACGAAGGAGGAAGAGAAGCGCCGGGACCGGATCATCACCTCACTCGTCCGGCTCGCTCAGCTCGGCCGTGCCGCCGGCATCTACCTGGAGATCTGCGGGCAGCGCTTCGGCTCCGAGCTCGGCAAGGGCATCACCATGCTCCGTGCCCAGCTCACCGGCCGGACCGCTCACCGCGTCAACGACGAGACCTCCGCCAACATGGCCTTCGGCGACATCGCCCCGGACGCCGTCCTCGCCACGGTTCAGATCCGCACCGACCGGCCCGGCACCGCCGTCGCCGGCGACTCCTCCGGTGGGTGGGTCCGCATCCGCACTCCCCACCTCACGCTCCGGCGAGCCGTGAACATCGCGAACTCCCATGCTCACCGCACGCCCGAGATCCCCGCGCTGGACGCCTTCCGGCCCGTCCTGCCGCCGCTGGGCAAAGCCGCGGCGCCCTCGGCCGTCACTGCTCCCGCGATCGCCTGAACTCCCTCGCTCCACGGCGGCGTGACCGCATCGCGCCAGGTCTCTACCCCTCCCATGCCCGAAACCGGAAGGAGGACCCTCCGATGCGTCCCATCCGCCGACCGGACGCCGTCCTCGTACAAGCCGTGATCGCCGGCGCCCTGTCCTTCGCTCACCTCCACGACCTGGCTGCGGCTGCCGGACAGTCCGGTTGGAAGGCCTGGGCCTACCCGGTCTCCGTGGATCTCCTGCTCGTCGCCGCCTGGCACCGGCTGCGGACCTCGCGGGCTGCCGGTGAACCTGCCCGCTCGGCCTGGACATGGTTCATGGTCGCCCTGGCCGCGTCGCTCGGCGCGAACGTTGCCACCGCCGGTCTCCTCGACCTCGGCCATGTTCCCGCCTGGCTGCGCATCCTCGTCGCGGGCTGGCCCGCCCTCGCGTTCCTCGGCGGCACCCTCCTTGTCCACTCACCTGGGCATCCGGCGGCGCCTGCCGAACCCGACACGACCACCGAGCAACCCTCAGCCGTGGAAGCCGTCATCGAGCGGGATGACGTAGCCGAGCCTGCGCCGGAGATCGCCGCCGCACCGGCCCTTCCCTCCCCGGAGCCGGATCCGGAACCCGCACCGGAGCCCGAACCCGCCCCCGTCTCCGTACCGCCGGCGCTCGTCGCTCACGCCCGGAAGGTCGCCGACGACTACCGCGCCCGCACCGGCTACCCGATCGACGCCGACACCCTGCGCGCCCGCCTCGGCGTCCCGCCCCTGATGGCCAACGCCATCGCCGCCCAGCTCGCCTGAGAAGGAGATCGACCATGCGCCACTCGACCCGGCACGCCCTGGAGCGCGCCGCCGAACTGACCCGGAACAACCGCCTGGTGGAAGCCATGGCCACCGCCGAGCCCGTGATCCTCGCCGCCGACGAGTACGAGTCGGCCGAGATTCGCCAGTGGCTCAACGAGCACGCCGACGACTTCACCAGGGAGGCCTGAGCCATGGCCGCCCGCGACCACTTCCACTCCGTGATGCGGATCGGCCCCGTGCAGATCGGCACCCACCGCGACCGCCACGGCCGTACCAAGTACGCCGCCGTCTGCACGTCCGACCGCTGCGGCTGGTCCTCCGCCTACTCCAGCTCCTCGGCCGCCCAGCTCGCCGCCCGTACGCACCGCTGCCGTATCACCGACTGAACGGAGCACGCCCATGGACGTCCCTCTCTGGCTCGCGCTGGTCGTCGTCGGCGGCCTCGGCATCAAGCTCATCCGCCCGCCCTGGTGGCTCGTCGCCGTGATCCTCCTCGGCGGCTACCTCCTCGCCGACAGCGTCCTCGCCCCGCTCATCGACACCACGATCAACAAGTAGGGAGACCCACCATGCTCCGCCCTCGCATCCCGGTCAACCCGCTTCCGACCGGCCTCGTCACCCCGCTCGTCCAGCCGACCACCTCGGCCGACATCGAGCCGGCGGCCTGCAACCACCACGATCACACCCTCGCGCCCATCCCGGCCACGCCCCGCGTCCAGGTCCCGGCCGTCCGCCTCACCCCGACCGGTCTCCTCGCCGTCGTCGCCGGCGGCGCCGGACTCGTCCTGGTCGTTGGCACGGTCCTCGTCTCGATGCTCCTCGCCGTCGCCGTCAGCGCCGCCTCGGTCGCCGTCTGCGCCGTCGTCCTGCGCTCGCTCCTCAACGACCAGCACAAGCGCCGCTAGTCGGGCTCCCGGGCGGCTCAACCGCCAAGTCTCCGCCGCCCGGGAGCCCCGCCCCTATCCAGTCCAGAGAACCAGAAGGCGCCTGCTCATGATGACCGACACCGACCACGTACCGGGCCTGGCCCCGGCCACCCTGAGCGACATGCTCCGGGTGGCCGCCTCCCCCGGCTTCGACCGCTGGAAGGAACAGATTCACCGCACCGGTGGCTGCTCCCAGCCCATCCATCTCCAGGGCTGGACCCTGACCCGGGACAAGACCACCGGCGAGGCCCTGCACCGCTACTCCACCGACGCCGAGCCCGGCGGACGGCTCCGGATCGCCTGCGGCAACCGCCGTGCCTCCCGCTGCCCCGCCTGCGCCTGGACCTACGCGGGCGACACGTACCACCTCATCCGCGCCGGCCTTGCCGGAGACGACCGCCGCGACATCCCGGCCGCCGTCCGCGATCACCCCCGTGTGTTCCTGACCCTCACGGCGCCGTCGTTCGGGCCGGTCCACAACCGGCCCGGCACCCGGCCCTGTCGCTGCGGCACCCGTCACTCTGAGGACGCTGCCGAGCTGGGCACGCCCCTCGATCCCGACGCGTACGACTACGCCGGCGCCGTGCTGTTCAACAACTACGCCGGACAGCTCTGGCAGAGGTTCGCCACCCGGCTCCGCCGTGAGATCGCCGCCGCTGCCGGGCTCTCCCAGCGGGAGTTGAAGGAGGTCGCCCGGCTCTCCTACGGGAAGGTGGCCGAGTTCCAGAAGCGCGGCGCCGTCCACTTCCACGCCGTGATCCGCCTCGACGGACCCGACGGGCCCGACACCCCTCCCTCGTCCTGGGCCACGACCGAACTCCTCACCCGAGCCATCCAGGCTGCCGCTGCCCACGCGTACACGACCATCGCCGTCCCCGCCGTCGGCGATCAGCCGTTACGCCGACTCCGCTGGGGCACCCAGCTCGACATCCGGCCCGTCCGAGCCTTCGGCGACGGCTCCGACATCACCGAACAGGCCGTCGCTTCCTACATCGCCAAGTACTCGACCAAGGCTGCCGAGACCACTGGAAGCCTCGACCGCCGTATCGGCAACCGTGAGGCCCTCGTCCTCCTCGCCATCCCCGAGCACACCCGCCGCCTCGTCGAAGCCTGCTTCGACCTGGACCCGCTCTACCCCGACCGCCGCCTCCTCGCCTGGGCCCACATGCTCGGCTTCCGGGGCCACTTCTCCACCAAGTCCCGGCAGTACTCCACCACCCTGGGCGACCTTCGCCAGACCCGCGCCGACTACCGCGCCGCCCAGGAACGCACCGCCCGCGGCCTCGACGACATCCAGCCGGACACCGTCCTCGTCCTCGCCTCCTGGGCCTACGCCGGTCAGGGCCACTCCCCCGGTGAAGCCGCCCTCGCCGCCTCCATCGCCCGGGACATCCAGCTCAACCGTGAGACCGCCCGCGAAGCCCTACGCGACCAACTCGCCCTGGAAGGAGCCGCAGCATGACCACCGCCACCGCCGAGCTGCTGACCGTTCCCGAGGTCATGACGCGCCTCAAGCTCGGCCGCTCCACCGTCTACGACCTCATCCGGTCCCGCCGCCTGGTCTCCATCACCATCGGCCGGTCGCGCCGCGTTCCCGCCGACGCCGTCCAGGACTTCATCAACAACCAGATTGAGGAGGCCGCCTGATGGCCGCCCAGCGCAAGCGCAACCCCAACGGGGCCGGCACCATCACCCAACGGTCCGACGGCCGCTATCAGGCTGCCGTCTACGTCCTCCAGCCCGACGGCACCCGCGCCCGGAAGTTCGCCTACGGCAAGACCTGGGCCGAGTGCGACGCCAAGCGCCGCGCGCTCCTCGACAAGGTCGACAACGGCGTTCCCGTCCCGACCCGTTCGATGAAGCTCTCCGAGTGGCTGCCGTACTGGCTCGACAACATCGTCAAGCCGCGCCGCAAGAAGACCACCGCGGCCAAGTACGAGGTGCACGTCCGGCTGTACCTCGTTCCGATGCTCGGGCCCAAGCGGCTGGAATCCCTCGGCGTCGCCGACGTCCGGCGCTTCCTCGTCCAGTTGGAGAAGAAGACCAGCGCCGCCACCGCCAAGGAGTCCCACCGGGTCCTGCGCACCGCCCTCACCGCCGCCTGCCGTGAGGAGCTGGTGAGCCGGAATGTCGCGACGCTCGTCGAGCCGCCGACCGTCGCCGCCCGGGAGCTCTCCCCCTGGTCCCTGGACGAGACGCTCGACTTCCTCGCCGCCGCCCGGAAGGACCCGCTGTACGCCGCCTTCGTGCTCGCCATCGCCCTCGGCTTCCGCCGCGGTGAGGTCGTCGGCCTTCGCTGGGAGAACGTCGACCTCGACAAGCGAGAGATCCGGGTCAGGACTCAGCGCCAGCGGGTGGCCGGTGAGGTATACGAGGACGATCCCAAGGGACGCCGGCGCAAGCAGACGCTCCCGCTCCCCGCGATCTGCATCGCGCCTCTCCGGTGGCAGCGTCTCAGGCAGGCCGCCGCCCGCGAGCGCGCCGGAGAGAAGTGGACGGACACCGGGTACGTCTTCACCACCCGCACCGGACAGCCCATCGAGCCGCGGAACCTCTACCGCTCGTTCACCCGCGTCGCGAAGAACGCTGACCTCCGCGTCGTCCGACTCCACGACGCCCGGCACGGTACGGCGACGCTTCTCACCGCCGCCGGCGTCCCGCCCCGCGTCGTGATGGAGATCCTCGGTCACAGCCAGATCGCCGTCACGATGAACGTCTACACCCACGTCGTCCAGGACACGCAGCGCGAGGCCGTGAGTCACATCGACCGGCTGCTCAGGAGTCGTCCCCGGTCGTGATCGACCGTTCCCGTTGATGTCAGATGTAGATGTCAAAGGCCCCTCGCCATGATCGGCGAGGGGCCTTTTCCCTGGTGGGCGCGGACGGTTTCGAACCGCCGACATCTGCTTTGTAAGAGCAGCGCTCTACCCCTGAGCTACGCACCCGTGGATGAGTGGACAGCCTACATGGCGGGCACACCCCCCACGCAAACCCGTTCCCGTGGGGGAGAATGGACCGGGGCATGGCGGACACGTACGGGAGAGGGACTGTGACGACGGCATCCCGGCGGTGGTTCGGTGGGCGGGACGAGAGTCGGCGGGCGGATGCGCAGGCGGCCAAGGATGCCGCCGCGGCCGCGTTCTACGAGCTGGACACGGCGCAGCGGGATCTGCGGATCTCGATCGAGACCATCGCCGCGGCGGACGGGTCGCCCGCGGCACGGCAGGCGACCGAGGGTTTCGCCGCGCTTGGGCAGCGCATCGACCAGGTCAGCCACGTCTACATCGAGGCGGTCGACGCGCACGACCTGGACCGGGCGGAGCTGGAGGCCGCGGTGGCCACGCGTGCGCGGGATCAGCTGACGCGTGCCCGTGATGAACTCGTGCGGGTCAAGGGGGAGCTGGAGCGGTTCGCGCAGAGCCTGCAGCCGTTGCTGGACAAGGCCGAGACGCAGCTCGCGCGGGTCGCGCCGGCGCGGGAGCGGGCCAGGGCCGCGCTGATCGGGGCCAGTGATGCGCTGGACGCCGTGCGGGCCAAGGGGATGCGGGCCGACGACCTCGCGGCGCGGCTGGCGGCGCTGGGGCCGGAGCTGACCAAGCTGAACCAGGGCGCGGCACAGCACGGGGTGCAGGAGACGGTGCGGCGCGCCGACCGGATCCTGCGGGACGCGGAGGCCATACGGGCGGAGGCGGCGCGGCTGCCGGAGCGGGCGGCGGAGATCGACCGGCGGCTGGTGAGCCTGCGGACCCGGGCGCAGGCGCTGCGCAATCGGGCGGAACGGGTGGATCCGGTGCTGAGCGAGTTGCGGCGGCGGTTCAGTGCGGCGTGCTGGCAGGACCTCCAGCAGGTGCCGGACGAGGCGGTACGGAGTGTGTCCCGGGCCGAGGAGCAGCTGCGGGAGGCGGGCGCGGCCCGGGACGAGCAGCGCTGGGCGGACGTGGGGGCGCTGATCGAGGCGGTCCGCGGTGCGCTGGAGGCGACGGACGAGGCGGTGTCGGCGGCGCAGGACCGGCTGACGCGGCTGGAGGCGGTGGCGCGGGATCCGCAGGCGGAAGTGGATCGGACCCGGTTCGCGATCCGGGACGCCCAGCGGCTGGCGATGGCGGGGCGCAGTGTGCCGGATCCGCGGCACGCCCGGCCGCTGGACGATGCGGTGGCGCGGGTGGGCCGGGCGCTGGACGGGCTGGAGGGCAGGCATCCGGACTACTGGGCGTTCCTCCAGGAGATGGAGGCCGTCCGGGCTTCCGTGAACCGGGTGGTGACCGGCATCCGGGAGGAGCTCGCCCACGGCTAGCGCGGGCGGGTCTGCTCCGCCCCTGCCTTCGCGGCTCCGCGGCCCCGTGGCGCTTGTCGCGCCGGTCTTCTGGGTCGCGCTTGTCGTGGGGCGTCCGGCGACGGATGCTGGAGGGTGCGGGACGGAGCAGAGGAGGCCTCCATGGCTGCCCACACCTTCCACAAGCCGCATGCGTCCCAGGCACCCCCGGTGTCGCAGCAGCCGTATGCGCCGCATGCGGCGTACGGATGCACCGAGCCCCATGAGCACTATGCGCCCTACGTGGCCCACGAGCCGTACGAGCCCCGCGTACCGCAGGACCCGCACCCGATGGCGCGGCGGGTGCAGCGCGTTCTGCATCCCGTCAATGCCCGGCTCGACGAGCACCTGCCCATCGATCACAAGCTCAGCCAGGTGTACCGGGTCGGGGCGGGGCTGACCGGTCTGTTGCTGGTGGTCTTCGGGATCCTGGGCCTGGTCGACCGGATCGGGTTCTTCGACACGGGCGGGGACACCGTGCTCGCGTTGAACACCAACGGTGCGCTGAGTGTCCTGTCGATCTGCATCGGCGGGCTGCTCATCGTCGGGATGGTGCTGGGCGGGACCTTCGCCTCGACGCTGAACATCGTGCTGGGCGTGTTGTTCATCGCGAGCGGGTTCGTGAACCTGGCGCTGCTCGACACCGGGCTGAACTTCCTGGCCTTCCAGATCCAGAACGTGCTGTTCAGCTTCGTCGTCGGCGTGATGCTGATGTGGTTCGGGATGTACGGGCGGGTGGGCAGCGCGCTGCCGCACGACAATCCGTACTGGCGGGCCCGTCACCCTGAGCAGGCGGCCCGGGAGGACCGGGCGAGGCTGGCGCGCGGGCAGCTCGCGCGGCCCGACGCCGTCTAGGTGTCGGGGGACGGCGCCGGCCCACCCGCCGCGGCGCCGGCCCACCCGCCGCGGCGCCGGCCCACCCGTCGCGGCACCGGCGCCGACCCGCCGGGCGTCGCACCGGCACCGACCCGCCCGGGGTAGCCCCCGACCACCGCCGTCCTCTCCTTCCCACACGCCGTCCCGCGTCCCACCGGCCGGCCCCGACACCGTGTGCGAGCCGGCCGGGAGTCGTAGCGCGCGGGCGCCGCGCGCGCTTAGCCTGTGTGCATGCCTCGTTACGAATTCCGCTGCCGGACCTGCGACGACACCTTTGAGGTCAGCCGCCCCATGGCCGAGTCCTCCGCCCCTGCCGACTGCCCGGCCGGGCACGCCGACACCGTGAAGCTGCTGTCCGCCGTCGCCGTGGGCGGGGCGGGCCGCGCGCCCGCGGCTGCGGCCGCGCGCCCCATGGGCGGTGCGGGCGGGGGCTGCTGCGGTGGCGGCGGCTGCGGCTGACGCTGCTGCCTGCCAGCGCCCGTCTAGCGCTTGCGCGAGAGCGTCAGGCCGTCCGAGATCGCCAGGAGGACGGAGTCCATGCGCGGATCCGCGGCGACGTGGTCGTTGAAGGCGCGCACGCCGGCCGCCGAGCCGGTGGCCGACTCGTCGAGGACCGTGCCGTGGAACAGGGTGTTGTCCGTGACGATCAGACCGCCGGGACGCAGCCGCGGGACGAGCTCCTCCCAGTAGGCGATCTGGCTCTCCTTGTCGGCGTCCACGTAGGCCATGTCGATGTGCGGCTCGGTGGGCATCGCCCGCAGGGTCTCCAGGGCCGGCGCGATGCGCAGCTCGATGCGGTCGGCGACGCCGGCCTCCTCCCAGGCCTGCCTGCCGTACGCCGTCCACTCCTCGGAGACGTCGCAGGCGATGAGGCGGCCATCGGCGGGCAGCGCCTGGGCCATCGACAGGGCCGAGAAGCCGGTGAAGGTGCCGATCTCGACGATGTGGCGGGCGCCGGTCAGGCGGACGAGGAAGGCCAGCAGGGGTCCCTGCTCCTCCGCGGACTGCATCCCGGCGACGTCCGGGAACGCGGCATAGGTCCTCGCAACCAGCCCCCGCTGGACGGAGTCCAGCGGGGGGTTGTGGTCGAGCATGTAGCGGTACAGCTCGTCTGTGATCTTCGTGCTGTTGCCTTTGGTCATGCGTCCAGTCTGCCGAGCCGACCGGCCTCGCGGGCGAATGCGCGCACGATTTCCTCGCCGGCCAGGACGCCCGCTTCGGCGAGCGCGGTCACCGAGGGGGCCGTCCAGTGCGCGTCGGCCAGTTCCCCATGGCCCGGGCGCCAGGCGGCGTCGGCCGCCAGCAGCAGGTCGGCGTCCAGGAGGGAGTCGCCGGCGGCGAGGGTGGTGGTCGCCCCGGTCCTGCGGGCGACCTCGCGCATCGCCGCGCTCTTGGTGAGCGGGCGCGGCACGGCATAGATCTTCCGGCCCTGGAGGGAGACCGTCCAGCCGCGGGGCCCGGCCCACTCCGCCAGGGACTTGAGCCATGCGTCGGGAACCAGGGGGCGTTCGACGACGAGGTAGGCGAAGAGGTCCTCGGCCACCCGTGCCTTGCGCAGCCACGCCGGGTCGGCGACGGACGACAGGTGCTCGCGGACCTCCTCCAGCGGGGCGCACTCCTCGGCCAGGCGCGCCGCGACCTGTCGCCGCCACTCGCGGTCCGGCACGCCGTCGACGAGGAGCTGCCCGCCGTTGGCGCAGATCGCGTACCGGGCCGGGCGGCCGGGGAAGCGGATGCGCTGGTACTGCTTGCGCGTGCGGGTGGTGGTGGGGACGAAGACGACGGACGGGTCCTCGGTGAGCTCCGCCAGCAGCGCCGCTGCCGTCTCCGTCATGTAGGACAGCGGCTTGCTCTCGTGGACCTCGACGCAGAGCAGGCGGGGGGCCACCGGGTCGGGCATGGTCAGACCGAGGGCGGCCGCCGAGTAGATGAGCGTACGGTCGAGGTCACTGGCTACGAGGACAGTCACTGGGTGGCCACAGCCTTTCCGTCGGCGCCGGTGGCGCCGCGCGTGAATCGGGGGTGGATGAGCCCGACGCAGGTGTAGGGCAGGTCGTCGGCCTCTTCCACCGGGACGCCGCGCTGCTCGGCGAGCAGCCGTACGTGGTCCAGGTCGGACCCGGCGCCGCGCTGCGCCAGGATCTTCCAGGGCACCCGGCGCAGGAGCACGCGGGTGGTCTCGCCGACGCCGGGCTTGACGAGGTTCACGTCGTGGATGCCGTACTCCTCGCTGATCCGCTCGACCGCCGCCCAGCCCTCCCAGGTCGGCGTGCGGTCGGCCGCGAGGAGTTCCTTGACCTCCTCGTCGACGGCGTCCGCGACGTCGTCGAAGTGGGCGGCGACGGCGTCGACGAATTCGGCGGAGACGTCGGCTCCGGCGAGCTCGCGGTAGAACTTCGCGCCGTGGAAGTCGGATGGCCCGACCAGGTCGGACCTCAGAACCGTACGCGAGATGAGCCCGGAGACGGTGGAGTTGAGGCAGGCGGAGGGGATCAGGAAGTCCTCCCGGGTGCCGTAGGTGGGCACGCACGAGCCGGGGTCGGCGAGGACGACGACCTCCGGGTCGAAGCCGGGGAACTCCTTCAGGGCGTCCCTGAGCTCACGGGTGATGGCGCCCTTGCCGGTCCAGCCGTCGACGAAGACGACGTCGGCGGGATCGTGGTGGGCGGCCAGCCAGCGCAGGGCGTTGGCGTCGATGCCGCGGCCGCGCACGATGGAGACGGCGTAGTGCGGGAGGTCCAGGCCGTGCCGGGCGCGGGCCCAGCGGCGCATCAGGACGCCCACGGGGGTGCCGGCGCGGGCGAGGGAGACCAGGACCGGGGAGGGGGAGCGTTCGGCGAGGACGGTCTCGGTGACCGTGCCGACGGCGCGGGCCACGCGGGCGGCGGAGGCGGTCAGCGCGCTGCGGTAGAGCTCCTGGTACTGGGGCGAGGGCTGGTACTCGACGGGCAGGGACTCGGCGTAGTGCGCGCCGCCGGCCTGGATAGCCTCCTCGCGCTCCTCGGTGGGGGCTTCGAGCTGGACGCCGGAGAGGTCCTGGAGCAGCCAGCCGACGTCCTCGGGGGCGTAGGAGGAGAAGGCGGGGCCGCGCAGCGGCTCGGGCATGGTCGGCTCCTGCCGGGTGTCGGGGGTGCTGAAGGCCGTGCCCGGCGGCAGGGGCGCCGTGGACGGTGTGTAGGAGGGGACGACGGCCAGGACGAGGCGGCCGGTGTGCGGGGCGAGGGCGGCGAGGAGTCCTGTGTGCAGTTCGGGGGTGTCGCCGGCCGAGTCCACGACGGCGACGACGGTGTCGAAGCCGGAGCCGTCCGCCGGGCGGGCGACGTTGTAGGCGTAGCGGTCGCCGGGGCCGTCGGCGGGGGTGTCGTGGGCGGGGAAGACGAGGCGGGTGCGGATGGCGTAGCCGGGGTCGTCCACGGCCAGCACCGGGGAGCGCGTGGTGGTGGAGAAGCGGACCTCGCGGGCCGCGCCCGTCTCCTCCAGCGCCTTGGCCAGGCGCAGCGGCGCGTACATCAGCTCCTCGTTGCCGAGGACGAGGACCCGTCCGGGATCGGCGCCGAGGGCGGCCCCGAGGCGGGCGGTGAGGTCGGGCAGGGCGGCCTCCAGACGCTCGCGGTGCAGCGGGTGGAAGCCGTGCCGGCCGCCGTCGGGGAGCCCGTGCGGCCACCGCAGGTCGACGTGCAGGACGGGCCGCGGGGAGCCCGCCGGTCCGGCCGCGTCCGCCGCGTCCGTCTGCTCGTGCTCCTCCACCAGCGCCTTCCCCTTGGCCAGCACCCCGTCGGGGAGGGACACCGTGCCGGAGGCGAGGGCGATCAGGTCCACGCGTGCGCCCAGCTCGGCGGCGAAGGCCGTGAGCCGGTCGCGGTCGGCCGGGGAGCGCATGTCGACGAGGGCGACGACCACGTACCGCGAGCGGGGGTGACGGGCGTGCAGGTCGCGGATGGTGTTGAGGACGGTGTTGCCGGTGGAGAACTCGTCGTCGACCAGGACGAGCGGCCCGTCGCCGGCGAGGAGCGCGGGGTCTTCGGGCAGCAGCAGGTGGGAGGTGGCGTGCGAGTGTGCCTCTTCGAAGCCGCCCGCCGCCGTGACGCCGGGGACGGGCCGGCGGGTGGAGTGCAGGTACGGGGCGGATCCCAGGCCGTCGGCGACGCAGTGGCCGAGTCCGGTGGCGGTCTCGGCGTAGCCGAGGACCACGGCCGTCGCCGCGGCCTCGTCGCCGAGCAGGGCCCGTACGCGTGTTCCGAGCCCGAACCCGGCGGCGTACACCGTGCTCGGGGACTGCGGGACGTGCTTGCCCAGCACCTGCGAGACCAGCAGGTGTGCGCGCTTGGGGTTGCGCCGCAGGGCCATCCCGAGCAGGTCCGTCAGCCGCGGGCTCAGCCGCGGACCGGGCCGCGGCCCCCCTTCGGAGTCGTGCAGGGCGACTCCCAGCCGGTCCGCGACCCAGGTACCCGACCACACCTCGTCGATCGTCTTGCCCTTCCTCGTCGTCTGCTTCGGCACCGGCTCGCTCACACCTGGAGCCCGGCCGTGAGCAGGTCGACGAAGCCGACCTGCTCCTTCGCCACACCGAAGGCCTCGGCGCGCAGCATGGTGCGCTCGGCCCAGGCCCGGTGGGGCTTGATCTCGTTCATTTTGTTCGTATAAGCCGAACGCATCACTCCGCCCCCGCCGCGCTCGGGCCTCAGGATGTCCTCGGCGTCGCAGAACTCCTCGTGGGAGACCACCGACAGGGCGTGCACGGGTGTGACGTGGGCGGGGTGGATGCAGGTCTTGCCGAGCAGCCCGTTGGCCCGGTCGAGCTCGATCTCGCGCAGCAGTCCGTCCAGGTCGTGTTCGATCAGCGCGGTGCGCAGTTCCTCGACGCCCTCCTCCAGGAAGGGGCTGCGGCGCAGCTGGGGCTTGAAGAGGCGCTGCTGGCTGCGGAAGTACTCCCAGACGGGGCCGGTCACGGTGAATCCGGTGCCGTCGGCCCGGCTGAGGACGTTGACGACGTCCGCGATGACGCCGGCGACGATCTGGACGTCGTAGGCGGTCATGTCCGGGGTGCGGCGCAGTCCGTAGGCGGAGCAGAAGTCGGTGACTCCGAGGCGCAGTGCCAGGACCCGGTCGCGGTGGCTGTTGACCGTGCGGGAGATCCCGGCGAGGGCTTCCACGCGGGTTTCCAGGTGGAGGAGTTCCGGCGTCTCCAGGACGGGCATGGCATACAGCCGGTCCCGTCCGCTCACGGCCTCCGCGTCGGCGACGGCTTCGAGGAAGGGGATGCCGCGCCGTTCGTCGAACTTCGGAAGTACGAATCCGGCCAGGTGCCGTACCGAGGGGCCCAGGCGGCGTGCCAGGTCCGGTATCTGGTCGGGCGTGCGGACGCGGATGAAGAGCAGCGGGAGCTCGCCGGCGTCGGCGTCGAGGTCGCGGAACTGGCGGACGAGGTTGTTCTCGGCGTCGAGGACATCGGCGTCGCTGATCGAATCCTCCAGGCAGAGGACCATCGAGACGACTCCGCGGCCGGCCTGCTTGCGGAT
Source organism: Streptomyces sp. NPDC058880 (assembly GCF_042742535.1). Taxonomy (NCBI): domain Bacteria; kingdom Bacillati; phylum Actinomycetota; class Actinomycetes; order Kitasatosporales; family Streptomycetaceae; genus Streptomyces; species Streptomyces sp. NPDC058880. The sequence goes on along the minus strand of NZ_JBHYMC010000018.1, from coordinate 89,567 downwards.
GTCCGCTGCCAGCGCCGGGCGGGTGGCGGGGCTGTAGAGGGTGGCCCCGAGGGCCGCCGCGAGGAGACGGGCGGGTGAGGTCCCGGTGAACTCCGCCGGTTCCTGGTGGAAGAGGTCCTTACGGACCGTGGGCGATATGTGCCCAAAGTGACGCATGTGCTTCCCCCGTACAACCTCGGCGGCCCAACTGGCATGGCCGGTAATAGTACGTACGAACGTGAACGAAGAGTTCCTCAAGCACATGAAGTTCAGGTAACCCACTTGCACGATGCCCAGCTCGCACGATCGGTACAAGGCCCTACGGGGGGCCGCATTGTCCCGCTCCACCCCGGGAGGGCAGGATGACGTGCATGACGCACGCGATGCAGAAGGGCTCGAACATCCCGGTGGCCCCCGTGGCGGTCCGGGCGGTGCTGCGCTGGACCGGCGGCCCCGAGGTGCCGGACGTGGACGCCTCGGCGCTGCTGGTGGGCCCGGACGGCCGGGTGCGTTCGGACGAGGACTTCGTCTTCTACAACCAGCCCCGGCACCCCTCGGGGGCGGTCTGGCGCCTCGGCAAGAAGCAGGTGGGCGACGCCGTCACCGATGCCGTCCAGGCCGACCTGCGCACGGTGACCCCGAGCGTGGACCGGATCCTGGTGGTCGCCTCGGCCGAGGACGTCCCCTTCCAACGGGTCCGCGACCTGCGGATCCTGCTGTACGACGCCACCGCGACCGGTGGCTCCGAGCCGCTGGCCTACTTCGACGTACGGCCCGAGACCGGCGCGGAGACGGCGCTGATCTGCGGCGAGCTGTACCGCCGGGGCGACGGGTGGAAGTTCCGGGCGCTCGGCGAGGGCTACTCCGACGGCCTGGTGGGGCTGGCGACCGACCACGGGATCGCGGTCGACGAGAACGCCGCCGAGCCCGACGCCGGCGCGGCCGCCGGACCCGGGGCCCCCGCAGCGGGTCCGGGCGCCGACGAGACCGCTGCGATGGCGCCGCCGACGCAGGCCCCGCCGGCCGCCCCGCCCGCCTACGGCTACCCGCAGCCGGTGTCCCCGGTGCCGGGCCCGGGCGGCGACCCGACCTTCCGGCTGCCGGCGCAAGGCCCCCAGTTCATCCGCCGCTGAGAGCGCACCCCGGAGGCGCTCCGGCAGCCGCGGGAGGGACTGCCGAAGGCCCGGGGGACCGGGCGCACCGGGAGGCCTCGGGGCGGCTGCGGTCACCTCTTGGCGCTCTTGTAGCCCCTCCCCCACTGGAGCCCCCAGCCGTAGAGCCGGTCCAGCTCGGACTGGAACCCGTACACGAACTTCACCTCGCGCTTGACGACGAGCTCGCCCTTGACCTTCTCCAGGGAGACGACGGCGCAGGAGCGGGCCTGCGGGTGCCGCTCGTCCAGCGGGATCTCGATCCTCGGGCCGGTCACGGGATAGAGGGTGACCATGGCGTGCGTCCGGTCGAAGGCCGGGGTCTGGTCGTAGATGTAGACGAAGACGAGCATCCGCTTGATCTCGTCAGCGTGGTCGAGGTTGATGTAGAGGGTCTCCCCCGAACCCGATCCGAACCGGTCGTCACCGCTGAGCTTGACGTACGGCGGGTCGTTGAGGTCGCCCAGCAGGTTGCCCAGCGGCTGGACGGCGCCGCGGGTGCCGTCCGCCAGCTCGTACAAGCAGCCCATGTCGAGGTCGACGTTGACCATGCCCTGGGTGTGTGCCTGCACGATGTCCGGCTTGAACAGCTTGAACGGATGGCGGAAGAGCTGGCCGCTCTGGCCGGAACGGCCGCCGATGTCCGAGGTGCGCATGCGCCAGGACAGGTTGACGCGCAGGTTGCCGTGGACGGCGCCCTGCCTGGTGAGCGACACCGTCGAATGTCGCTTGGTCAGCTCGATCGCGTTCGACGAGGCACTGCCCGACTGGAACTGCACGGCTCGGCTGCCCATGATGCCGTCGAAGAAGCCCATCCCCTACCCCCCTGGTCCTGATCCCCTGGTCTGATCCCCTGGTCCCCGCGAGGACTACGGAGAACGGGGCGGCCCGCCGGGCCCGTGAGCCCGGTGGACCGCCCCGCAAGGGAGCGTTCCGCATTAACGCCGCGGTCATGCCTCGACGGAGGAACCCTCCAGTTCCAGGCGCTTGTTGCGGCGCACCGAGGACCAGAAGGAGGCGGCGATCAGCACCACGCCGATGAGGCCGGTGATGATCTCGCTGATCTCGTACTGGATGGTGACGAGCAGGATGGCGGCGAGCGCACCGATCGCGTAGTGCGCGCCGTGCTCCAGGAAGACGTAGTCGTCCAGGGTGCCCTGGCGGACCAGGTAGACCGTGAGCGAACGGACGTACATGGCTCCGATGCCGAGGCCGAGCGCCATCCAGAAGATGTGGTTGGTGATGGCGAAGGCGCCGATGACCCCGTCGAAGGAGAACGAGGCGTCGAGGACCTCCAGGTAGAGGAAGAGGAAGAACGCGGCCTTGCCGGCGAGGCCGACGGCGGACACGGGCTTGCCCGCGGCCTTGGCCTTCTCCTCCTCCTCGTGCTCGCGCTCCTCTTCCTCCTCCAGCTTGTCCTCGAAGTACGAGGACAAGCCGCCGACGATCAGGTAGGTGATCAGGCCGGCGACGCCGGCGAGCAGCACGGTGGCGGACTTGTCGGTGTTGCCGGTGCTGGTGTGGGCGTTGACGGCGAAGGTCATCGCCGAGACCAGCAGGGCGATCAACGCGACGCAGACCGACAACATGTCGACCTTGCCGAGCTTGGCCAGCGGACGCTCCAGCCACGCGAGCCACTTGTGGTCGCGCTCCTCGAAGATGAAGTCGAGGAAGATCATCAGCAGGAACATTCCGCCAAACGCGGCGATGGCCGGATGGGCGTCGGTGACCAGGGCCTCGTACTGGTCGGGCTGATCCAGAGCCAGCTCGATCGCCTCGATGGGGCCGACCTTCGCACTGATGGCGACAATCGCCACCGGGAAGACCAGCCTCATGCCGAAGACGGCGATCAGGATGCCGACAGTGAGGAAGATCTTCTGCCAGAAGGCATTCATCTTCTTCAGGATTCCGGCATTGACGACCGCGTTGTCGAAGGACAGCGAGATTTCGAGGATCGACAGGATCAGTACGACCCCGAACGCCTCCCACCCCCACTGCCACGCGGCGAAGGCGAGGCCGAGCGCCGTGATGGCGAACGACCAGCCGAAGGTTTTCAGAACCACTGGCACCTGACACCCCATGCGTCTTGAAAGGCTTTACGAAACGTTGACCCCGAAGTCTAGAGCGATGCCCCTCAGGCCCGACGCGTACCCCTGCCCCACCGCACGGAACTTCCATTCGCCGCCGTACCGGTAGACCTCGCCGAAGATCATCGCGGTCTCGCTGGAGGCGTCCTCGGAGAGGTCGTAGCGGGCCAGTTCCTGGCCGTCGGCCTGGTTGACCACACGGATGAAAGCGTTGCTGACCTGGCCGAAGCTCTGCCGGCGGGTGTCCGCCTCGTGGATCGAGACCGGAAAGACGATCTTGTCCACCTCGGCCGGCACCTTGGTGAGGTCGATGATGATCGACTCGTCGTCGCCCTCACCCTCGCCCGTGAGGTTGTCCCCCGTGTGTTCGACGGAGCCGTCGGGGCTCTTCAGGTTGTTGTAGAAGACGAAGTACTCGTCCCCCAGCACCCGGCCGCCGTTGCAGAGCAGCGCGCTGGCATCGAGGTCGAAATCGGCTCCCGTGGTCGAGCGCGCGTCCCATCCGAGACCGATCAGAACCCTGGTGAGGTTCGGCGCGGCCTTGGACAGGGAGACATTGCCCCCCTTGGCGAGTGTGACGCCCATGTTGTGGTCCTCCCCGGACGACGGTGTGGCGGTGTGACGGATGGTTCGGCGTGGCGGTGGTGCGGTGCTGCGCGCGAAGCACGTCCGGCGCCGTACACACAGTGCACGGCGCCGGACGGACGGACTTCTCGGACTCAGACGTTGACGCCGAAGTCCTGCGCGATGCCGCGCAGGCCGGAGGCGTAGCCCTGACCGATGGCGCGGAACTTCCACTCCGCGCCGTTGCGGTAGAGCTCGCCGAAGACCATGGCGGTCTCGGTCGAGGCGTCCTCGGAGAGGTCGTAGCGGGCGAGCTCGGTGTTGTCGGCCTGGTTCACCACGCGGATGTAGGCGTTGCGGACCTGACCGAAGCTCTGCTGGCGGGTCTCGGCCTCGTAGATCGAGACAGGGAAGACGATCTTGGCGACGTCACCCGGGACGCCGGCGAGGTTGACCTTGATCGCCTCGTCGTCGCCCTCGCCCTCACCGGTGGTGTTGTCACCCGTGTGCTCGACCGAGCCGTCGGGGCTCTTCAGGTTGTTGAAGAAGACGAAGTTCGCATCGCTGGCGACCTTGCCCTGGTCGTTGGTCAGGATCGCGCTGGCGTCGAGGTCGAAGTCGACACCGGTGGTGGTGCGAGCGTCCCAGCCCAGACCGACGATGACCGCCGTCAGGTTAGGCGCGGCCTTGGTCAGCGAGACGTTGCCGCCCTTGCTGAGGCTGACTCCCACGGGTCCTCCATTGGTTGCTGTGTGGGGCGGTGCCCCGTCGTGCGGTTGCTACCGGATCAACGTTTCGATCCTAGTGACGGGTTCCCGCCCGTTGGCGGTTTTCGCAGGGAACCGCGCGCGACGAGCCGCGCGGACGCCATCAGAGGCTGTCGAGCGCCTTGATGTACTCGTTCAGGTCACGCGCGTCGGGCAGTCCGTTGACGACAGTCCAGCGCACCACGCCGTCCTTGTCGATGATGAAGGTGCCGCGGACCGCGCAGCCCTTGTCCTCGTCGAAGACTCCGTAGGCGCGCGAGGTCTCGCCGTGCGGCCAGAAGTCCGACAGCAGCGGGTACTCCAGGCCCTCCTGCTCGCCGAAGACCCGCAGGGTCGGCACGGAGTCGTTGGAGACGGCGAGGAGCTGGACATCGTCGTTCTGGAAGCGCGGAAGCTGGTCGCGCAGCTCGCAGAGTTCACCGGTGCAGACACCGGTGAACGCGAACGGGTAGAAGAGCAGCACCACGGCCTTCTCCCCCCGGAAATCGGAGAGCCGCACGGTGGCACCGTGGTTGTCCTTGAGCTCGAAGTCCGGGGCCTTGTCGCCGACCTCGATCGCCATCTCTCGCATCCCTTCGTTCCTGCATCCCGGCATTGGGCTGTTCGGGTGAGTCAAAGCCTAGGTCCTGACCGGGCGTGCCCGGGTCTGTGAAACGCGCGGAACGCACACACCCCGCCGACCGGGGGCACCTGGTCGGCGGGGTGTGGAAGCGTGTCCGCTCGGCAGCGGGCGCGGCTCAGCGCTTGGACTTGGCGGCGGTCTTGGGCGTCACCAGCTTGGTGGCGGCCCATTCCTTGCCGACGCTGACGCTCCTGGTCTGCGAGAGACCGGCCGTCTCGGCCGCCTCGCTGATGTCGCTGGCCTCGACGTAGCCGTCACGGCCCGTCTTGGGGGTCAGCAGCAGGATCAGTGCGCCGTCCTCGACCAGCTCGGTGGCATCGACCAGCGCGTCCGTCAGATCGCCGTCGTCCTCGCGGAACCACAGCAGCACCGCGTCGGCGACATCGTCGTAGTCCTCGTCGACGAGTTCGCCGACGAGCTCCTCGACGAGGTCACGGAATTCCTGATCGACGTCGTCGTCGTAGCCGATCTCCTGGACCACCTGTTCGGACTGGAAACCCAGCCGGGCGGCCAGGCTCTCCGCGTGGTCCGCGGTCGCGCTCACGGGGTGCCTCCTGCTCATGTTCGGTGAATGTCTTCGGCGGCGCGCGTACGCGCAGCATTGGGCGTAGTCCACACGGGCGCGGCGGATCGCGCAAGTACCCGGCCGCCGAGACCGTCGAAACGGTGACGATTACGGCCGTCTCGCCTCAACTTTCAGCACACTCGTGTGCACCATTGGTGATTCATCCCACACCATTCCAGCTCATTCGCATCGCATGAGGACTTTCCTACCTGTTTGAGGGACGAACGGCCTCCCGGGGCCGCCGACCGGCTGGGGCGTAAGGTTGCGATTTGGTCGCACCCGCCACCCCCCACCGCGGAACCGGACCCGCCCGCACCTTGCCGGATCTCCCCGCCGATCGCAGGGGTTACCCAGTGGTACGGATGACGATTACGGCCGAGCGTAAGACCATGGGAGGCGGCGCACCCAAGGCGCGACTCCCCCGACAGCGAAGGAACAGCGTGGCTTCCGCATCCGATCGCAATCCGATCATCATTGGCGGCCTGCCGAGTCAGGTCCCGGACTTCGATCCGGAGGAGACGCAGGAGTGGCTCGACTCCCTGGACGCAGCGGTCGACGAGCGGGGCCGCGAACGGGCCCGCTACCTCATGCTGCGGCTGATCGAGCGGGCGCGCGAGAGGCGCGTGGCCGTGCCCGAGATGCGCAGCACGGACTACGTGAACACGATCGCGACCAAGGACGAGCCGTTCTTCCCCGGAAACGAGGAGATCGAGCGCAAGGTCCTGAACGCCACCCGGTGGAACGCGGCCGTGATGGTCTCGCGCGCCCAGCGTCCCGGGATCGGCGTCGGCGGCCACATCGCCACGTTCGCCTCCTCCGCTTCCCTCTACGACGTGGGTTTCAACCACTTCTTCCGGGGCAAGGACGAGGGCGACGGCGGCGACCAGATCTTCTTCCAGGGCCACGCCTCCCCCGGCATCTACGCCCGCGCCTTCCTCCTGGACCGGCTGACCGAGCAGCAGCTCGACGCGTTCCGCCAGGAGAAGTCGAAGGCCCCGTACGGCCTCTCCAGCTACCCGCACCCGCGGCTGATGCCGGACTTCTGGGAGTTCCCGACCGTCTCGATGGGCCTCGGTCCGCTGGGGGCGATCTACCAGGCCCGGATGAACCGCTACATGGAGGCGCGCGGGATCGCGGACACCTCCAAGTCCCACGTTTGGGCGTATCTGGGCGACGGCGAGATGGACGAGCCGGAGTCGCTCGGCCAGCTGTCGATCGCCGCCCGCGAGGGCCTGGACAACCTGACCTTCGTGGTGAACTGCAACCTGCAGCGCCTCGACGGCCCGGTCCGCGGCAACGGCAAGATCATCCAGGAGCTGGAGTCGCAGTTCCGGGGCGCCGGCTGGAACGTCATCAAGCTGATCTGGGACCGTTCCTGGGACCCGCTGCTGGCCCAGGACCGCGACGGCATCCTGGTCAACAAGATGAACTCCACGCCCGACGGGCAGTTCCAGACGTACGCCACCGAGTCGGGTGCCTACATCCGCGAGCACTTCTTCGGCGGCGACCAGCGGCTGCGCGCGATGGTCGAGAACATGACCGACTACCAGATCCAGCACCTGGGTCGCGGCGGTCACGACCACAAGAAGGTCTACGCGGCGTACGCGGCGGCCAAGGCTCACAAGGGCCAGCCGACGGTGATCCTGGCCCAGACGGTGAAGGGCTGGACGCTCGGTCCGAACTTCGAGGGCCGCAACGCCACGCACCAGATGAAGAAGCTCACGGTCGACGACCTCAAGCGCTTCCGCGACCGCCTGCACATCCCGATCACGGACGCGCAGCTGGAGAGCGGCGCCCCGCCGTACTACCACCCGGGCCGCAATTCCCCCGAGATCCAGTACATGCACGACCAGCGCAGCGCGCACGGCGGCTACGTGCCGACGCGGGTGGTGCGTGCCGAGCCTCTCCCGCTGCCCGACGAGAAGACGTACGCGGCCGCCAAGAAGGGCTCGGGCCAGCAGTCGATCGCCACCACGATGGCCTTCGTCCGCATCCTGAAGGACCTGATGCGGGACAAGGAGATCGGCAAGCGCTTCGTGCTGATCGCGCCCGACGAGTACCGCACCTTCGGCATGGACGCCTTCTTCCCGAGCGCCAAGATCTACAACCCGCTGGGCCAGCAGTACGAGGCGGTCGACCGCGACCTGCTGCTGGCCTACAAGGAGTCCCCGACCGGCCAGATGCTGCACGACGGCATCTCCGAGGCGGGCTGCACGGCGTCGCTCATCGCCGCGGGTTCGGCGTACGCGACGCACGGCGAACCGCTGATCCCGGTGTACGTCTTCTATTCGATGTTCGGCTTCCAGCGCACGGGTGACCAGTTCTGGCAGATGGCCGACCAGCTGGCGCGCGGTTTCGTGCTGGGTGCGACCGCCGGACGGACCACCCTCACGGGTGAGGGTCTGCAGCACGCGGACGGCCACTCCCAGCTGCTGGCCTCCACGAACCCGGGCTGTGTGGCGTACGACCCGGCGTACGGGTACGAGATCGCGCACATCGTCCAGGACGGTCTGCGCCGGATGTACGGCCCCGAGGCCGAGGACGTCTTCTACTACCTGACCGTCTACAACGAGCCGATCCAGCACCCGGCGGAACCTGCGGACGTCGACGTGGAGGGCATCCTCCAGGGCATCCACCGGGTCTCGCAGGGCACCGCGGGCGCCGTCCCGGCCCAGCTGATGGCATCCGGTGTGGCGGTGCCGTGGGCCCTGGAGGCCCAGCGGATCCTCGCCGAGGAGTGGAACGTCCGGGCGGACGTCTGGTCGGCGACCTCCTGGAACGAGCTGCGTCGCGAAGCCGTCGAGGTGGAGGAGTACAACCTGCTCCACCCCGAGGAGGAGCAGCGCGTGCCCTACGTGACGCGGAAGCTGTCAGGTGCGGAGGGGCCGTTCGTGGCGGTCTCGGACTGGATGCGGTCCGTTCCGGACCAGATCTCGCGGTGGGTGCCCGGCGCGTACACCTCGCTGGGCGCGGACGGCTTCGGCTTCGCGGACACCCGCGGTGCGGCCCGGCGGTTCTTCCACATCGACGCCCAGTCCGTGGTGCTGGCGACGCTGACCGAGCTGGCCAGGGCGGGGAAGGTGGACCGCTCGGTGCTGAAGCAGGCCGTCGACAAGTACCAGCTGCTCGACGTGGCGGCGGCGGACCCGGGCGCGGCCGGCGGCGACGCCTGACCCCAGCGGGGTCCGGACGGAGGGACCGCACGCGGGGCGTCCGCCCGGCGTGCGGTCCCCGGGCGCGGGTCCCGGCTTCGGCCAGGTCCCGCGCTCTTCGGGCGTTGCCTACGATGCTCCGCATGAAGGAACCATCCCGCCAGCTGCTGTGGGAGCGGTGGAGCCAGACCCCGCTGCTCGTCCTCGCCACGGCCTTCGCCGTGGCGTACGCCGTGCCCATCGTCGCTCCAGACGCGGGCGCGCGGGTGCACGACGCCTGCAGCTACGTGGAGTGGGTGGTGTGGGGCGCCTTCGCCGTGGACTATCTGGTGCGCCTGGCCCTCTCGGCGGATCGGGGACGGTTCGTGCGGACCCACTGGCTGGACCTGACGGCCGTGGTGCTGCCGCTCGTGCAGCCGCTGCGGCTGCTGCGGCTGGTCGCCACGTTGATGCTGGTGGGCCGGCGGGCCCGGATGGCCCCGCAGATCCAGCTGACGACCTACGTGGCCGGCTCGGTAGTCGGGCTGCTGATGTTCGGTTCGCTAGCCGTGCTGAGCGCGGAGCGGGACGCACCCGACGGGAACATCAAGAATCTGGGCGACGCCGTGTGGTGGTCCTTCACCACGATGACGACGGTCGGCTACGGCGACCACTCCCCCACCACCGGCCTTGGACGGGTCCTGGCGGTGGGCCTGATGCTGTCCGGGATCGCGCTGCTCGGTGTGGTGACCGCCAACATCGCTGCGTGGTTCATCTCCCGCTTCGAGCGCGACGACCAGGCCGAACGGCTCCAGTTGGCCGCGATCCAGGAGCTCCGGGCGGAGGTGCGGGCACTGCGCGGCGAGGTCGCCCGGCTGGGCGGCTCGGCGGACGGCGAGGCCGCGCCGCCGGCCGCGGCCGCCGGGGCCGGAGCCCCGGCGCAGCGGGACGCTACCTCTCCCACACCTTGAAGGCCCGTACCTGGTAGGGGGACTGGGGCAGCCAGACCCCGTCGCCCGGGTAGGTCTGGAATTCGCCGGTCTCCGCGCACTCGGCCGACTGGTAGGTGGTGACCGGGCGCGCGGTGCGGTTGACCAGCGACTGGGCGCTGGTGCCGGCGGGCAGGGCGGTGCAGCTGTTGATGTCCAGGGTGCTCAGCTCGTGGATCTGCCGGGTGCCCTTGAAGTCCGGTTTCGCCCACAGGCACAGCTGTCCGCTTGCGCAGGACCCGAGGCCCGGCGGGCCCGCGGCGTGCGCCGTGCCGGCTGTGGTCGGGATAAGGGCGGTGAGGGCCAGGGCGGTCGCGGCGAGGGTGGTGGTGATGCGGGAGGTTCCACACGTACGCATGACGGGTCAACTCCTTGTGGACGGGCGGGCCCCGGACCGCTTCCGGTGCCCCGCTGACACCACGCTGACCTGCGATGACGCTCGGCCGGAAGGGCTGCCGGGCAGGTCCACCCTGATAGGCGACAGGCTCTCCGCACGCGTCCGGCAGGCCCTTCACTCGCGCGGAATTGACCCGTCCGGGAGCGGGTGCGGCGGGGTCGTTCGCGCCCGTGAGCGGGGCCGCGGGCGCACCCGACGGCCCGGGCGGCCGCCCCGAACGTGTCATCCGGCGCCGGTCGGACGCCCCTTCGCGAACGGCTCCGCCAATCGGCCGCGGGACCATGGGTCACGGGTAATCTGACCGCCCATCCGGCGTCAGAGAGGAGCCCGGCGGTGGCGATCGACGAACGGACGGCGCCGGCCGCGCCGGTGGCCGGCCTGCGCGAACGCAAGAAGAGGCGCACCCGCGGTGCGCTGCTGCGCGCCGCGCTCGTGCTCTTCGTCTCCCGGGGGTACGAGCGCACCACCGTCGACGAGATCACCGCCGCGGTGGCGGTGTCCCAGCGCACCTTCTTCCGCTACTTCGCCAACAAGGAGGAGGCCGTCTTCGCCGTCCAGGATCTGGTGGAGTCGCATTTCGTCGCCGAGCTGCAGGCACGGCCGCCGTCCGAGGGGCCGCTGGAGGCGATGCGGGGCGCGCTGATCTGCGCGTGGGACACGCTCGACGATGCCCTCTGCGGGGTGGTCCCGGTCGACCTCTACCTGCGCAGCTACCGCCTGATCGAGTCCACCCCGGCCCTGCTCGCCGTGCACCTGCGGCGCTCCACCGAGCTGGAGGAGCGGGTCTCCCGGCTGGTCGCCGCGCGGGAGGGCCTGGACGTGGACGCCGACCCGCGGTCCCGGGTGGCCGCCGCCTCGTTCTTCGGGGTGATGAGGGTCACGGGGCGGCTCTGGGGACAGGGGGACGAGACGAGTGTGCAAGCGCTCCGCCGGCTGGCGGACAGCCATCTCGACAGCATCGGCCCAGCTCTGGCGGGGCGGTGGCGACGAGCCACCCCGACGAAGTGACATTTCGGATCTTTCACCCGGGGTGTCGCGGCAGCCGGTCCGCCCGCCGCGGGGTCGCACGGTCGGGCGTGACCCCCGTCACCCGGCGCGCCAGGCCCGGAATCGGTCTCCTACGCTGGTCCCAGTGAATCTGCCCGGCCTCGCCCACTCCACCGTTCCAGGCGCCGACCCGCGCCCGGCCGCCCTGCGCACCCTGCTCGCGCTGACGGTCGTCCTGATCATGCTGGCGACCACCGGCTGGACGGCCGTGCACCGCCCCGAGGGGGGCACGCCGCTGCGCGTGACCGCTCTCGACGCTTGGTCCAAGGCGCACTTGGACGGCCGGCCGGTGCCGCCGGCGGACGCCCCCGTGCGGACGGTGGCCCGCTTCTTCGCGGGCCTCGACGACGCGCAGCGGGCCCGCCTCGCCGACGGCTACCCGCTCGTCGTCGGCAACCTCGACGGCGTACCGGTCGACACCCGCTACCGGGCCAACCGGCGCGGGCTGGAGAAGGCCCGGCTGGTGGAGGAGGCCCGCAGCCACGACGTCGCGCTGACCCCGGCCGACCGGGCCGAGGCCGCCCGGCGCTCCCACCGCTTCGCCTCGCTCGCCGAACCCGGCCGCCAGATCCTCGCGTTCGACCCCACCGGCGGCGGTCGGGCGGCCGAGGTCTTCGGCGACCTCGACGGCGCCGAGCGGGTCTCGGTGATCGTTCCCGGCGTGGACACCGACCTCCTCACCTTCGAGCGCACCCAGCGCCGGCTGACCTCGCCCGTCGGCATGGCCGAGGCCTTGTACGAGACCGAACGGACGGCCGCGCCGAAGAGCCGGACGGCGGTCATCGCCTGGGCGGGCTACACCGCCCCCGCCGGGGTCGGTGTGGACGCCGCCACGGGGCGGATGGCTTTCGACGGCGCCGTCCGGCTGAAGGCCCTGACGGTGTCCCTGCCCGGGAACTCCAGCGTGGCGCTGTTCTGCCACAGCTACGGGTCGGTGGTGTGCGGGGTCGCCGCGCACGAGCTGCCCCGGCGCGTGACGGACGTGGTCGTCGCAGGCAGCCCCGGCATGCGGGCGGAGAACGTCGCGGGCCTGCGGACGTCGGCGCGCGTCTGGGCAACGCGCGACGAGGGCGACTGGATCGCCGACGTGCCGCACCTGGAGGTCGGCGGCGTGGGCCACGGTGCCGACCCGGTGTCCCCGGAGTTCGGCGCGCGGCTGCTGTCGTCGGCCAGGGCCAGGAACCACACCGGCTATTTCGCGCCAGGTACGGAGTCGATGGCCAACTTCGCCAGAATCGGAACCGGCGCGTTCGATTCCGTCGTGTGCGCCACCGGCGACGACGCGTGTCGCCGTGGAATTTCCGGGGCCGAGCAGGACCGACGCGCGTAGAGGTGCGGAAATCGGCCACAGCATCGAGGGGGACGCACGGGGGTGGCTCCCTTTACCATGTGGCGCATGGGTGACGTACTGGCCGGAAATCATGCCGTCTGGGAGTTCGACTCGGACTCAGTGCTCATCCGCTTCACACGGGGGCTGCGCACACCGAGGCTGTGGCAGGCGCTGGGGTCGCGCCGAATACCCCTGGAAGCGGTGTCGGCCGTGACCGTGGCCGCCGGAAGGCGGGACACGGTGGTCCTGCGCGCCGTCCCGCGCCCGGGTGCGGACCCGCTCATGGAGGCCGCCGCCGGACAGCTCAAGGAGGCGTGCGACCCGTACCGGATGGTGCTGCCTGGTGACCGGGCGACATCGGCCGAGGCGTTCGCCGCCGCCCTGCGCGCCCGACTCGGGCCGGAGGTCGCCGAGCCGGCCCCGCGCTTCCTGGTCGACGTACCGCAGCCGCCGCTGCAGCTGAAGGCGTACGACGCGAGGGTCGGCTTCGACGGCTCCGCGGTCGGCTTCCACTGGTCGCGCACCGGCGCGACCGGCACGAAGTGGAAGGCGGGCGACCAGTCCTACCCGCTGGCCGAGCTCACCGGCGTCGAGTGGCGCTCTCCCGGCGGCACCGGCGGCCACCTGCGGCTGCTGCTGCGGGAACCCCAGCAGACCCCGGCCGACCCCCGCCCGGACCACGACCTCGCGACGGCCGTCTTCGGCGTGGGCTACGGGGCGGTGCACGAGTCGCTGCCCTTCGCCGCGGCCGTCCTCGCCGCCACGCGCGGCCGGACCCCGGTCGGCGCCGCCCGCGGCCGCTCGGGGGACGAACGGCTCCGGCACCTGAGCGAGCTCTACTCGGCCGGCCTGCTGACCGACGGCGAGTACACGACCCTGCGGGACCGCTTCACCGCCGGGTCCCGCTAGCGCGTGTCCGGCGGATCACGGCCGGAGCCCACCCCCTGATCCGCCGGCCCACCGCGCGCGAGGTCGTCGAGGCGACGGCCATCAACCCGAACACGGTGCTCAAGGCCTATCGGAAGCTGGAGCGCGAGGGCCTGGTGGAGGCCCGCCGGGGCATGGGCACCTTCGTGCGCAGGTCCCTGGCGGGCGCCCGGCCGACTCGCCCCTGCGCGGGGAACTGGCCGACTGGGCACGGCGGGCGAGCGCCGCGGGGATGGAACGAGACGACGTGGCCGCGCTCTTCACTTCCGTACTGGACCAACACTTCGAGGGGGACGACACGTGACGGACGATCCGGTGATCGAGGCGGTCCTGGCCGCGCTCGCCCTCTCGGGCGCCTTCGCGGTGCTGCGGGCCCGACACCCCTGAGGCCGACGGCCGCTACGCCTCCCGGGCCGCCGAGGTGAAGGTCATGTCCGGATAGCGGTCCCCCGCGACCTGCGCCGCGATCGGCTCCAGCAACGCCAGCTGCGCCGGCGTGAGCGTGATCCGGGCCGCCGCGGTGTTCTCGCGCAGTCGCTCCGCCCGACGGGTGCCCGGGATCGGGACCACGGTCAGCCCGTGCACCGCCGCCCGCCCGTGCACCCAGGCGAGGGCGACTTGCGCGGGACTCGCGCCCAGCTGCGCCGCGATCTCCCGGACCGGGGCCAGCAGCGCCGCGTTGGCCTTCGCGTTGCCGCCGGTGAACCGCGGCTGGTGGCGGCGGAAGTCGTCCTGCGACAGCTCCGCTGAGGCGTCCGTGAAGGCCCCGGTCAGGAAGCCCCGGCCGAGCGGGGAGTAGGGCACGAAGGCCACCCCCAGCTCCGCCGCCGCGGCCACCGCGCTGCGTTCCACGTCCCGGCTGAACAGCGACCACTCCGACTGGAGCGCCGCGATCGGGTGCACGGCGTATGCCTCGCGCAGCTCCGCGCCGGTGACCTCGCTGAGTCCGAGGTGGCGCACCTTGCCCTCCTGCACCAGCTCGGCCATGGCCCCCACCGACTCGGCGAGCGGCACGGCCGGATCGCGCCGGTGCATGTAGTAGAGGTCGATGACGTCCACGCCGAGCCGTCGCAGGCTGCCCTCGACGGCGGCGCGGACGTACCCGCGGTCGTTGCGGACGCCCCGGTGGGCGGGGTCGTCGGTGCGCTCTATGGCGAACTTCGTCGCCAGGGTGATGTCGTCGCGGTGTGCGGCCACGAACGGGGCCAGGAACTCCTCGTTGCGGCCGCGGCCGTAGACGTCCGCCGTGTCGAAGAGGGTGACACCGGCGGCCAGCGCCGCCGCTAGGGTCTCCCGGGCGGCCGCCTCGTCGGTGTCCCCGTAGAACTCGCTCATGCCCATGCACCCCAGGCCCTGGACGCCGACCAGCGGGCCGCCCCCACCCAGCTCGACCTGCGCCATGGCGTCGCCGTGCTCCGTCATTGCCGTCCCTTCCCCGAGACCTTCTCCATCGCGTACATGTCGATCTTGTAGTCCAGTACGGCCAGTGCGTCCGTCAGCTCCGCCAGCCGTGCCCGCACCTCGCTTCGGGTGCGTTCCAGCAGTTCACGGCGTGCCTCGGCAGTGTGATCGCCCTCGCGGACCAGCTCGGCGTAGCGGACCATGTCCGCCACCGACATCCCCGTGGCGCGCAGCTTCCCCACGAAGCCCAGCCAGTCGAGGTCCTTGTCGGTGAACCGCCGCCGGCCCGAGTGGGAGCGGTCCACATGCGGCATCAGGCCGATCCGCTCGTACCAGCGCAAGGTGTGCTGGCTCAGACCGGTCCGGGCCTCCACCTCGCTGATCGTGTACCGCGTCTGCGTCAGGCTCGGGCCCCGGCTCTCGCTCATGGCCCCACGCTAGAACCCTTGAGTGCACTCCAAGCAAGTAGGCTCGGCCGCATGGACAGCAAGGAGGCCGTGAGCGGCATGGAAAGCCTGCGCATCATCGAGACCTGGCCCGTGGACACCGCCGCGGCGGCCGTTGTACGCGCCGACGGGAGCCTCGCCGGCGCGCACGGGCCCGTCGGCCACCGCTTCGCGCTGGCCTCGGTCACCAAGCCGCTGGCCGCGTACGCCGCCCTGGTCGCCCACGAGGAAGGGGCGATCGAGCTGGACGAACCGGCCGGACCCGAGGGGTCGACGGTCCGTCACCTGCTGGCGCACACCAGCGGCCTGGCCTTCGACGAGCACCGCACGGCGGCCGCGCCCGGTACGCGCCGGCTGTACTCGAACGCCGGCTTCGAGGTGCTGGGCGACCACATCGCCAAGGCCACCGGCATCCCCTTCGCGGAGTACGTACACCAGGCCGTCTTCGAGCCGTTGGGCATGGCCTCGACCACGCTGGACGGGTCGCCCGCCAAGGACGGCGTTTCCACCGTCTCCGACCTGCTGCGCTTCGCCGCCGAGCTGCAGGCGCCCCGGCTGCTCGACGTCCGCACGGTGGCCGAGGCCACCTCGGTCGTCCACCCGGGGCTCAGGGGCGTCCTGCCGGGGTACGGGAGCCAGTCCCCCAACGACTGGGGGCTCGGCATGGAGATCCGCGACGGCAAGTCCCCGCACTGGACGGGCCTGACCTCCTCCCCGCGCACCTTCGGCCACTTCGGCCAGGCCGGCACCTTCCTGTGGGTGGACCCGGACGTGGGCGCCGCGTGCGTGGCGCTGACGGACCGCCCCTTCGGCCCGTGGGCGGTCGAGGCCTGGACCCCGTTCACCGACGCGGTCCTGACCGAACTGCGCTCCGCCTGAGCGGCCTCTAGCCCGGCAGCTCCCACATCAGCAGCTCCCCCGGGGACCCGGCGACGATCTCCAGCCCCTTCTCGGCGGTGATCCGCACCGAGTCGCCGGGGCCCAGCTCCGTCCCGTCCAGGCGCAGGTCGCCGCGGACCACGTGCAGGTACACCCGCTCGGCGGCCGGTACGGCGACCCGCTCGCCCGCCCCGGGGCGGCGTACGTGCAGGGCGGCGCCGGCCGCGGGGACCTCGTAGGGCGTGCCGTCGGGGACGTCCCGCAGCACCTCGTAGGAGGGTTCGCCACCCGCGGCGAGCGGCGAGAGCCACATCTGCACGAAGCGCAGCGGCCGGTCGCCGTCGTTGCGCTCCACGTGGCGTGCCCCGGACCCGGCGCTGAGCCGCTGCACGTCCCCCGGCCGGACCACGCTCTCCTCGCCGGTGGTGTCCTGGTGGGTGAGCTCGCCCTCGATCACCCAGGTCACGATCTCGGTGTGGCTGTGCGGGTGCTCGTCGAAGCCCGCGCCGGCCGCGAGGGCCTCCTCGTTGCAGGCCAGGACGGGACCGAAGCGCAGGTTGTCCGGATCGTAGAAGGAGCCGAAGGAGAAGGCGTGCCGGGTGGTGATCCCGGCGGCCGGGTCCCCTCCCTCGTACCGGTCGGCGCCGCGGCGTACATCAATCATGAGGGCCACGGTAGTCCCAGCGGTGGGGCGGACCCGGGCCCGGACACGGGACCGGACTCGGCGCAGCCTTCCCGATAAGGCAGTCTTGTCCCGTGCCCCAACCCGAACGTGAGCATTCGCCCGCCACACACGCCGCGCATCCCGCTCCCGCCCATCCGCACGCCGCGACCCTGCGCCGCCTGGAGAAGTCCTCCGGCCGACTCGCCGCCAACGCGATCGCGCGCATGGACGAGACCTTGCCGTGGTACCGGGCCATGCCACCCGAGAACCGCTCGTGGATCGGTCTGGTCGCGCAGGCCGGCATCGCCGCCTTCACCGAGTGGTTCCGGCATCCGGAGACCCCGCAGGCGATCTCCACCGACGTCTTCGGTACCGCTCCACGCGAGCTGACCCGGGCGATCACCCTGCGTCAGACGGTCGAGATGGTCCGCACCACGATCGAGGTCATGGAGGCCGCGATCGAGGAGGTGGCCGCCCCCGGCGACGAGTCGACCCTGCGCGAGGCGCTGCTGGTCTACGCGCGGGAGATCGCCTTCGCGACGGCCCAGGTGTATGCACAGGCCGCCGAGGCACGCGGCGCGTGGGACGCCCGGCTGGAGTCCCTGGTCGTCAACGCGGTGCTGTCCGGCGAGGCCGACGAGGGCGCGCTGTCGCGGGCGGCGGCGCTGGGCTGGAACTCCCCGGAGCACGTGTGCGTGGTGCTCGGCACCGCGCCGGAGGGCGACAGCGAGCTGACGGTCGAGGCGATCAGACGGGCGGCCCGCCACCACAAGCTCCAGGTCCTGACGGGCGTGCTCGGAGACCGTCTGGTCGTCATCGCGGGCGGCAGCGACAACCCGATGCAGGTGGCGAAGTCCCTGATCGGGCCGTTCGCGGCGGGTCCGGTCGTGGCCGGTCCGGTGGTCGCCGATCTGCTGAACGCGACGAAGTCGGCGCAGGCCGCGGCGGCCGGACTGAAGGCCTGTACGGCGTGGCAGGACGCTCCGCGGCCGGTCCTGGCGGATGATCTCCTGCCGGAACGCGCGATCGCCTCCGATCCGGCTGCCAGGGAACAACTGGTGGAGGAGATCTACAGACCGCTTGAGGAGGCGGGGTCAGCACTGCTGGAGACGTTGAGCGTCTATCTGGAGCAGGCGAGCAGCCTCGAAGGGGCGGCCCGGATGCTGTTCGTGCACCCCAATACGGTGCGCTACCGGCTGCGACGTGTGACCGACGTCACCGGCTGGTCGCCGTCCGATGTCCGATCGGCGTTCACCCTGCGGATCGCCCTGATTCTGGGGCGTCTGGCCGACGGTGACACACAGTCCTAGACTTTTGTGGGACATCAACAATTACCCCGACGGTTCTTGGTCCCTGTCCCCACGGGCGGCAGGGACCATCCACAAGAGAGAGTGTGAGGGTGCTCGTACTCGTCGCTCCCGGCCAAGGCGCTCAGACGCCCGGCTTCTTGACTCCCTGGCTCGACCTCCCCGGTGCCGCTGACCGCGTCGCCGAGTGGTCCGAGGCCATCAGCCTGGACCTCGCCCGATACGGCACGACGGCCGACGCCGAGGAGATCCGCGACACCGCGGTCGCCCAGCCCCTGCTGGTCGCCGCCGGTCTGCTCTCGGCCTCCGCGCTGGGGTCGACCTCGGCCTTCGGCGCCGTCGCCGGTCACAGCGTCGGTGAGATCACCGCCGCGGCCATCGCCGGCGTGCTGCCCGAGAGGGACGCGCTGTCGTTCGTCCGGACCCGCGGGCTGGGCATGGCGGAGGCCGCCGCCGTCATCGAGACGGGCATGGCCGCGGTGCTCGGCGGGGAACCCGCCGCCGTCGTCGCACACCTTGAGAAGCTCGGCCTGACCCCGGCCAACATCAACGGCGCGGGCCAGATCGTGGCCGCCGGCACGATGGAGCAGATCGAAGCCCTGCAGGCCGACAAGCCCGAGGGTTCCATGAAGGTCGTTCCCCTCAAGGTCGCGGGCGCCTTCCACACGCACCACATGGCCCCTGCGGTCGCCGAGCTGGAGAAGGCCGCCGAGGCGCTCTCCCCGGCCGACCCGGCCCTGAAGTACGTCTCGAACAAGGACGGCCTCGTCGTCACCACGGGCGCCGACGTCGTCGCCCGACTGGTCGGCCAGGTCGCGAACCCGGTCCGCTGGGACCTGTGCATGGAGACGTTCGCCGAGCTGGGTGTCACCGGGATCATCGAGCTGTCCCCCGGCGGCACTCTGACGGGTCTGGCCAAGCGCGCGCTGAAGGGCGTACCGAGCGTGGCGCTGAAGACCCCGGACGATCTCGAGAAGGCCGCGGCGCTGGTCGCCGAACTGACGGCCTGAGAGAAGGAGCCCCTACAGCATGTCCAAGATCAAGCCGGCCAAGGGCTCCCCCTACGCCCGCATCCTCGGTGTCGGCGGCTACCGCCCGACCCGTGTGGTGCCCAACGAGGTCATCCTCGAGACCATCGACTCCTCCGACGAGTGGATCCGCTCCCGCTCCGGCATCGCGACCCGGCACTGGGCCTCGCCCCAGGAGACCGTCTCGGCCATGTCGGTGGAAGCCGCGGGCAAGGCGCTGGCCGACGCCGGTGTCGGACCCGAGCAGATCGGTGCGGTGATCGTCTCCACGGTCTCGCACTTCAAGCAGACCCCGGCCGTCGCTACCGAGATCGCGCACCGGATCGGCGCGGTCAAGCCTGCCGCCTTCGACATCTCCGCGGGCTGTGCCGGCTTCGGCTACGGCCTGACCCTTGCCAAGGGCATGGTGGTGGAGGGTTCCGCGGAGTACGTCCTCGTCATCGGCGTGGAGCGGCTCTCGGACCTCACGGACCTGGAGGACCGCGCGACGGCCTTCCTGTTCGGCGACGGAGCCGGCGCGGTCGTCGTCGGCCCCTCGGCCGAGCCGGCCATCGGCCCCACGGTGTGGGGTTCGGAGGGCGACAAGTCGGAGACGATCAAGCAGACCGTGCCGTGGGACGAGTACCTCGGCAAGGACGCCGGAGAGAAGTTCCCGGCCATCACGCAGGAGGGCCAGGCGGTCTTCCGCTGGGCCGTCTTCGAGATGGCCAAGGTGGCCCAGCAGGCGCTCGACGCCGCTGGGATCACCGCAGAGGACCTGGACGTCTTCATCCCGCACCAGGCGAACATGCGGATCATCGACTCGATGGTGAAGACTCTGAAGCTGCCGGAGCACGTGACGGTCGCCCGTGACGTGGAGACCACCGGCAACACGTCGGCCGCCTCGATCCCGCTCGCCATGGAGCGGCTCCTGGCGACCGGAGCGGCGAAGAGCGGCGACACCGCGCTCGTCATCGGCTTCGGGGCGGGGCTCGTCTACGCCGCGACGGTCGTTACCCTCCCCTAGGGCCGGGATCCGCATCCCGGTCTTTCTACCCAGTTACCCAGAGAAGGAGCGCCACATGGCCGCCACGCAGCAGGAGATCGTCGAGGGCCTCGCCGAGATCGTCAACGAGATCGCGGGCATCCCGGTCGAGGACGTCGAGATCGACAAGTCCTTCACCGACGACCTGGACGTCGACTCCCTGTCCATGGTCGAGGTCGTCGTCGCCGCCGAAGAGCGCTTCGACGTCAAGATCCCGGACGAGGACGTCAAGAACCTCAAGACGGTCGGCGACGCCGCGGACTACATCCTGAAGCACCAGGCCTGAGCCTGACGAGCGTTTGTCGCCACCCGGCGGTGGCGCCGTGACAATTCAGCACCCTCTGAGACGTGGAGAAAGAATTCCTGTGAGCCCGACCAATCGCACCGTGGTCGTCACCGGTATCGGCGCAACCACTCCGCTGGGTGGCGACAGCGCTTCGACCTGGGAAGGTCTGCTCGCCGGCCGCTCCGGCGTCAAGCCCCTGGAGGGCGAGCGCTTCGCCGAACTCCCGGTACGCATCGCCGCTCCGGTAGCCGTGGACCCCAGTGAGGTCCTGCCCCGGCCGCTGGCCCGCAAGCTGGACCGCTCGGCGCAGTTCGCCGTGATCGCGGCCCGCGAGGCGTGGGCCGACGCCGGCTACACCGCTCCGGCGGGCGAGGACGAGTCCGTCGCGCCCGACCGCCTGGGCACCGTGATCGCCTCCGGCATCGGCGGTGTCACCACTCTGCTCGACCAGTACGACGTACTGAAGGAAAAGGGCGTGCGCCGGGTCTCCCCGCACACGGTCCCCATGCTCATGCCGAACGGCCCGTCGGCCAACGTCGGCCTGGAGGTCAACGCCCAGGCGGGCGTGCACACTCCGGTCAGCGCCTGCGCGTCCGGCGCCGAGGCCATCGGCTACGCCGTCGAGATGATCCGCACCGGCCGCGCCGACGTGGTTGTCGCGGGCGGCACCGAAGCGGCGATCCACCCGCTGCCGATCGCCGCCTTCGCCAACATGATGGCGATGTCGAAGAACAACGAGAGCCCCCAGACTGCCTCCCGGCCCTACGACAAGGCCCGTGACGGCTTCGTCCTGGGCGAGGGCGCGGGCGTCGTCATCCTGGAGTCCGCCGAGCACGCCGCGAAGCGCGGTGCCCGGGTCTACTGCGAGGTGCTGGGCCAGGGCCTGTCCGCGGACAGCCACCACATCGCGCAGCCGGAGCCGACCGGCCGCGGCGTCGCGGCCGCGGTGCAGAACCTGCTCGACAACACGGGTCTCGACCCGGCCGAGCTGGTCCACGTCAATGCGCACGCCACGTCCACCCCGCAGGGTGACACGGCGGAGATCAAGGCCCTGCGCAAGGTCCTCGGCGACGACCTCGACCACATCGCGATCTCCGCGACCAAGTCGATGACCGGTCACCTGCTGGGCGGCGCCGGCGGTATCGAGACCGTGGCCACCGTGCTGGCGCTGTACCACCGCATCGCTCCGCCGACGATCAACGTCGACGCGCTGGACGACGACATCGACGCGGACATCGTCGTGGGCGAGCCTCGCAAGCTGCCGACCGACGGCCCGATCTCCGCGATCAACAACTCCTTCGGCTTCGGCGGCCACAACGTCACCCTGGCGTTCCGCACCGTCTAGTACGTCCGAGCCGGCGCCGCCCGCCGCGGCGGTTGCCGGCCGATGGTCGCGGTGCTCGCCGTCCGAGCACCGCGAAAGGCCCACCCGGTTGATTCCGGGTGGGCCTTTCGCGTCGGACGGAGCGGGTCAGGGGGCCGGGGCAGGGGTCAGACCACCTGGTGGAGCCAGCGGACGGGCGCGCCCTCGCCCGCGTGGCGGAAGGGTTCCAGTTCGTCGTCCCACCGCTTGCCGAGCAGTTCGGCGATCTCCGCCTCCAGATCGGTCTCACCGCGGACGGACCGGGCCAGCGCGGCGCGCAGCCGGTCCTCCGGGATCAGGATGTCGCCGTGCAGGCCGGTGACGGCGTGGAAGATGCCGAGCTCCGGTGTGGAGCTGTAGCGCTCGCCCTCGGCGGTCGGACAGGGCTCCGAGGTCACCTCGAAGCGCAGCAGGTGCCAGCCGCGCAGCGCGGAGGCGAGTTTCGAAGCGGTGCCCGCTTCGGCCCGCCAGGAGAACTCGGCTCTCCAGGTGCCCGGGGAGGCGGGCTGCCTGATCCAGTCGAGGTTCACCCGCACCCCGAGCACGCCCGCTACGGCCCATTCCACGTGCGGGCAGAGCGCGCGCGGTGCGGAATGCACGTACAGAACTCCACGTGTCGTCACCGGGACCTCCAGTGGTGGACGAGGTCGGGAATAAACTCCAGAAAACGGACAGTTTGTGACGTGATGTAATGTAACGGAAATTATTTGACATTGCGCAACGGGACCTGCGGCCGAAACGCCACGGGAAAAAGCTACCGTGCGCCAGGGGTCCCGGTGTGACGTACGGTCGCTCCGGGGCCGGTAAACACAGAGCTTTCACTCAGCAGGACCCCCTGGACGGCACGGGGGCGACAAGGAGGGGTCGTTCCCATGCGCAGGACCGCAGCACGCTGCCGCGCGCGCCGCACCCTCGCGGGCGCGGGCGCGACGGTCGCGGTGCTGGCCGGGGCTCTGACGGGGTGCCAGTCGGGCGGGTCGGCCGACCCGGGCGAGGGCGGATCGCGGTCCGCCCCCCGGTGGAACACGGCACCCACCTCGATCGCAGCCACGGGGGACTCCATCACGCGTGGTTTCGACGCCTGTTCGGTCCTCGCCGACTGCCCCGAGGTCTCCTGGGCCACCGGCAGCGACCCCGCCGTCCGCTCCCTCGCCGCCCGGCTGCTCGGGGAGGCCGCGGTGCCCGAGCGCAGCTGGAACTACGCGGTGACCGGCTCGCGCATGGCGGACTTGCCGGCCCAGCTGACCTCCGCCGCCGCGCACAGGCCCGACCTGGTCACGGTGATGGTGGGGTCGAACGACGCCTGCCGGCCCACTGCTTCGTCGATGACCCCGGTGGCGGAGTTCCGGTCCGGCTTCGAGCAGGCCATGACACAGCTGCGGGCCGCGTCCCCGGCCACCCAGGTGTACGTCTCCAGCGTGCCCGACCTGCAGCGGCTGTGGGAGCAGGGCAAGGACCTCCCGATGGTGCGGCAGGTCTGGAAGCTGGGCATCTGCCAGTCGATGCTCGCCGATCCGCTGTCGCCGGCCGCGGCTGCCACGGCCAGGCGCGAGCAGGTGCGGGCACGGGTCGTGGAGTACAACGAGGTACTGCGCGAGGTCTGCGGCCGGGACGCCCTGTGCCGCTACGACGGCGGCGCGGTGTTCCGGTACCCCTTCGCGGCCGAGCAGTTGAGTCGCTGGGACTGGTTCCACCCGGGCAAGGACGGGCAGGCGCGGCTGGCGGAACTGGCGCACCGCCAGGTGACGGCGGCCGAACCGCCGCGCTGACCCTCCGGTGCGCGCAGGGTCCGGGGGCGGGAGTCAGGGCCCGCCCCCGGACCGGCTTTCAGGGGTGATTTCCGGCCATTCGGCGTGTCATGCGATGTCGAGCACCGTCGTGAGCCGCGTGTCGCCGTGCGCGTGGCTCACGCGGACCTCGTAGGCGCCGCCGATCCGCCGCCAGCCGCGGGCCTCCTCGTCCCAGATCTCGAAGGCCCGGGCGGGCAGCGGGATCTCGGTCTCGACGCTCTCGCCGGGGCCCGCTGCGACGCTCGCGAAGCCGGCGAGCCAGCTCGCCGGACGCTCCGGCGTCGTGTTCTGCGCGCCACCGGAGGCGGTGGCGACGGGCGCCAGGTAGACCTGGACGACCTCGCGGCCGGGCCGCGAGCCGGTGTTGGTGACGCGGACCCGTACGGAGTCGGCGGTGGCCTCCAGGGACTCGTACGCCCAGTCGGTGTAGCCGAGGCCGTGGCCGAAGGGGTAGGCGGGAGCGACGCCGTGCTTCTCATAGGCCCGGTACCCGATGAACAGGCCCTCGACGTACTCCAGGCGCCCGTCGGTGGGGACGACCTCGGTGACGGGCGCGTCCGCCAGCCGCGCGGGCCAGGTGGTGGGCAGCCGGCCGCCCGGCTCGGCCTCCCCGAGGAGTACGTCGGCCAGTGCGGCCCCGCCCTCCTGCCCGGGGAACCAGGTCAGCAGGACGGCGGCAACGTCCTCGCGCCACGGGAGTTCCACCGGGGAGCCGGCGTTGACGACCACCACGGTGCGGGGGTTGGCGGCGGCGACGGCCCGCACCAGGTCGTCCTGGCGGCCCGGGAGGGCGAGGTCGCCGCGGTCGAAGCCCTCCGACTCCACGCGCTCGGTGGTGGCGACGACCACGACGGCGGTGTCGGCGGCGCGGGCGGCCGCCACCGCCTCGGCGATCAGCTCGTCGGGGTCGCGCCGCGGGCCGAGGTGGAGCAGGGAGAACATGACGGCCTTGAGCGGCATGGCGGTCATGTCGGGGACCCGGTAGGTCAGCGACACCTCCACGGGCTCGCCCTCGGCGAGGGTGACGCGGGCCCGCTCGCTGGGCGCCCCGAAGAAGGCCTCGAAGGGGTCGGCCTCGTCGCCCATCTCCTGAACGCCGCTCCAGAGCCGCCGGCCGCCCACCGCGAGGGAGAAGGCGCCGAGTCCGCGGGTGCCGAAGGTGTGCTCGCCGCTCTCGCGCGGTACGAACGTGCCGCGGACCTCGATGCTGGCCATCGTCGCGTACGTGGCGCCCGCGGGCAGGTCGTCGCCGATCCACTGGACCTGGCCGGTGGGCAGGCGGCCCTCGCCGAGGATCGCCCCGGAGGCGTCCCGGCACACGGCGACGAGCTCGAATCCCTGGTCCGCGGGGGTGGGTTCCTCGGAGGGGTCGGCTCCGACGGCGTAGGTCAGGGCCCCCGCCGGGAGGGCCGCGGCCAGTCCGTCGAGGGGGGAGACGACGCGTTCGGGGAAGACGGTGGCGCTGCCGCCGCCGAGCACCCGGGCGTCGCGCGCGGCGGCCCCGAGGAGGGCGACGGTGCGCCCGGAGGAGGCGTCCAGCGGCAGGGCGCCGTCCTCGTTGCGCACGAGGACGAAACCGCGGGTGGCGAGTTCCCGGGCCAGCGCCTGTCCGTCGACCGGGGCCGGGGCGGTCTCGACGACGGCCGGGGCGCCCTCCAGCGCTCCGACCCGGGCGGCCAGGCGCAGGACGTTGCGCACGGCGTCGTCGACGGCGGACTCGGGCACCTCCCCGGCGCGGACGGCCTCGGCGAGGGCGGGACCGTAGACGGTGGCTGGGCCGGGCATGGCCACGTCCATGCCGCCCGTGATGTCGCCGGTGGTGGAGCGGGCGGCCATCCAGTCGGAGATGTTGCAGCCGTCGAAGCCCCACTCACCGCGCAGGACCTCGTTCACCAGGTGACGGTGCTCGGTCATCGTCGTGCCGTTGACCTGGTTGTAGGCGGTCATGACGCCCCACGGGCGGGCGCCCTCGACGATGGCCTCGAAGGGCGCCAGGTAGAGCTCGCGCAGCGGGCGCGGGGCGATGACACTGTCGACGGTGAACCGCTCGGTCTCGGCGTCGTTGCCGACGAAGTGTTTGACGGTGGTGCCGACGCCGCCGTCCTGGACGCCGCTGACATAGCCGCTGCCGACGGCCCCGGTGAGGTACGGGTCCTCGGAGTAGCACTCGAAGTGCCGGCCGCCCAGCGGCGAGCGGTGCAGGTTGACGGTGGGCGCGAGCAGGACGTGGACGCCCTTGCGGCGGGCCTCCTGGGCGAGGAGCCGGCCCGCTCGGCGGGCGAGCTCGGGGTCCCAGGCGGCGGCGAGGGATGTCGGGGACGGCAGGGCGAGGGACGGGTCGTCGGCCGTCCAGCGCACACCGCGGACCCCGACGGGCCCGTCGGACATGACCAGGGACTGAAGCCCGATGGCGGGGATCGCGGGCAGGGACCACATGTCCTGACCCGCCAGGAGCAGGGTCTTGGTGTCGAGGTCGAGCGTGCCGAGCGCCGCCTCCACGGCGGCGTCCCGTATCTGATCGCGGACCTGATCGGCATCGGTCACGGCCGTGCCTCCTCGTCGAGAGCGTGCGGTTGCGCGGTGCGGCGCTGTGCGGAGCCCCATCGTGGACCTGTTACCTGGCAAGCGGTAGGGTTCGTTATGTTTTCGTAATTTCAGAATGCCGTACCGTCCTCCTACGGTCCCGCCGAGGAAGTGGACGGAAGGGGTGCCATGGCCATGGCCAGGGCGAGGAGTGAGGAGCGCCGCGGGGAGATCGTCCGCGCCGCCGTCGAGGTGATCGCGGAGCGCGGATACCGGGGGGCGTCCCTGGGCACGGTCGCCGAGCGCGTGGGCCTGACCCAGCAGGGACTGCTGCACTACTTCCCGACCAAGGAGGCGCTGCTCGTCGCCGTGCTGGAGGAGCGCGACCGCTGGGACACCGGCGGCGGCTCGCGTGCCGCGGCGGACACCTGGCGCCTGGACCTGCTGGCCTCCCTGGTGGACTACAACGCGATGCGCCCGGGCATCGTGCAGACCTTCTCGGCACTGCTGGGCGAGAGCGTCACTGACGGGCACCCGGCCCGGGAGTTCTTCACCGAGCGCTACGCCCAGGTCCGCGGGGAGATGGCGGCGGTACTGCGCGCCGAGTTCGGCGACCGCCTGCCCTCGGGGCTCACCCCGGAGCAGGCGGCCCCGCTGCTGACGGCGGTCATGGACGGCCTGCAGTACCAGTGGCTGCTGGCCCCCGAGTCCGTGGACATGCCAGCCGCCTTCCGCGCCTTCCTGACCCTGCTGCGGGGCGGCCCCGACGCCCGGGGCGCGTCCGCGACCTCACCGCACTAGTCGATCAGGAGCTCGCCCATCCCGCTCCAGCCGGTCGCCCCCTCGATGGTGGTGCTGACGATCTCGGGCGTACGGGTCAGCATCGGCCGCATGGTCTCCAGCGCGGCGCTGAAGTGCGCGGAGTTGACGTGCGCTTCGGCGGCGTCGTCCTGGAAGGCCTCCACCAGGACGTAGCTGTTCGGCTCCTCCAGGCTGCGCGACCACTCGAACCAGAGGTTGCCCGGTTCGGCGCGGGTGGCACGGGTGAAGGGCGCGACCTTGTCGGGCCACGCGTCGACGTATTCGGGCTTGACGGAGAATTTCACCACAATGAAGATCACACCGGCATTTTATGCACGCTGATTCGCACCGCGGGCGAACTCCTGCGCCACCGGCCGGGGGCGCAGGGCGGAGAGGTCACGGTCCGCGAGGTCCGGGCGCGACGCCAGCGCGGCGCGCACCGACTCCAAGACCGGCAGCGGCGCGTGGGCCGCGGCCAGGGCCACGTCCTTCGCGGCCAGGGCGACCGGGAAGTACGCGGTGTCGGCATAGGCCCGGGCCACCGCGCCCGCCAGCGGTCCGCGGGCCAGTTGGGCGCGGACCAGTTCCTCCGGCAGCCTCAGGGCCCCGCCCAGCCGCAGCGCCTCGGCCACCAGGGCCACCCCGCCGACCGCCGCGTTGATCAGCACCAGCTTCAGTGCCGCGCCGGAACCGGCCGGGCCGCACACGGTGACCTCGCCGAGGGCTTCGAGGACCTGTCGGACCGGGCCCGGCAACGGGTCACCGCCCGCCAGGACCCACAACTCCCCCGCCGCCGCCCGGTCGACGCTCCCCATCACGGGCGCGTCGGTCAGCGTCACCCCCGCCGGCAGCCGCCCGGCGAGCTCCCCCACCGCCTCCGGACCGACCGTCGAGGCGTCGATCCAGTGGACCCCGGGGCGCAGGGCGGGGAGCACGCCCTCCGCCACGGCCCGCAGCGCCGCCGGATCGGCCAGCATCGTGATGACGAGGTCCGCGTCGCGGACGGCCTCGGCGGGTGTCGCCGCGGACTGCGCGCCGGCCCGCGCGAGCGGCCACGCCTTCTGCGGCGTCCGGTTCCACACCGTCAGCCCGTAGCCCAGGGACAGCAGGTGACGGGCCATCGGGGCGCCCATGTGACCGAGGCCGAGGAATGCGATCTGGTGCGTTGTGTCCATGCCCACGACGCTAGGCGCGGGCCATCCATGCGACAAGCGAATGTCTAGCATGGCTGACATGCCGACACCGCACAGCTTGTACGAGGTCTTCCTGCGCGTGGCCCGCCTGGCCTCCTTCACCGCCGCCGCCCGATCCCTGGGCTACACCCAGTCCGCCGTCTCCCGGCAGATCCAGACCCTGGAGGACGAGTGGGGCGCCGCTCTCTTCGACCGCCTTCCGCGCGGCGTCCGCCTCACCGAGGCCGGCCGCGTCCTGCTCCCGCACGCCGAGGCCGTCGGCGAACGCCTGCGGACCGCCCGCGCCGAGCTCGACGCGCTGCGCACCCTGGGCGCCGGACGGCTGCGGATCGGCTCCTTCTCCACCGCGGACGCCGCGCTGCTGCCGCGTGCGCTGGCGGCTTTCCTGGCCCGCCACCCCGCCGTCACGGTCACCCGTACCGAGGGGCCGTCCGCCAAGCACCTCGCCCTCCTCGCAACCGGGGAGCTGGACCTCGCCGTCGTCGCCGAGACCTCCGGGCGGCCGCCCCGGGACTGCACCCCGCACCACCTGCTCGACGAGGGGATGTACGTGGCCCTGCCGGCCGGCCACCGACTGGCCGGCCGGGCCGGGGTGCGGCTCGCCGACCTGGCCGACGAGGAGTGGATCGCCGCCGGCACCCGCCCCGAGGAGACCCTCATGCACTCCGCGCTGGCGGGCGGATTCCGCCCCCGTACCGGCTTCGTCGCCGCCGACTGGATCGCCAAGCAAGGCTTCGTCGCGGCCGGGCTCGGCATCACCCTCGTCCCGGCGCTCGCCGCCTCCTCGGTCCGGCCCGACCTGGCGCTGGTCCCGCTGCACCCGGACGACACCCCACGCCGCGGGGTCTACGCGGCCACCCCGCGCGGGGCCGCCCCCTCACCGGCCGCCGCGGCCCTGCTGACCCTGCTGAAGGAGGCCGCGGACGGATGGGCGTCCTGAGCCGGTGAAGATCGCCGCAGCACATTCGCGCCCCGGCCGCGGCCGCTCCGCCGTGTACGCGCCGGGCGGCACGCGGCCGGCCGAAGCGGATGACCGCACGGCCCCGGTGGTGAGCGCCCCGATCGTCCCAGCGGTCCGACGGGGGCACCGGTCGGGGCGGTTCAGAGGGTGGGTCAGGCCGGCTCGGGCACGGGCCGGCGACGGTCCGGACGCGGGGCGTCGAGGTCCGGCAGCGCCGCGGCCCCGCGGTCGGGCAGCAGGGCGGGCAGCAGCACGGCGAAGGCCGCCACCGCGTACACGCAGGTCCACAGGACCCAGCCGCCGGGCGGGGCCCAGTGCGCCGAGGTGGCCACCCACGACCCCTTGGTGCCGACGGCGAACCGGCGCAGCGTCCAGTAGAAGGCGGCCAGGTCGGCCAGTGCGAGGGCGGCGACGGACAGGCCCACCAGGCGCCGCCACGGCAGGCCCCGGTCGGGAGCGCGCGTGGCACAGACGGCCACGGCCATCAGCGGCAGGCCGACGGCGAAGGGCAGCAGGTAGCGGCCCTGCCACACCATGCCGATCCGCTCTGCCTGCGAGGCCTGCGCGACCACCGGCACCATCACGACGGCGGCCAGCATGCCGAGCATCGCCACCACCTCGCGTGCGCGGCCGTGGACGAGTGCCAGCACGACGACGGTGGCGAGCACGGCCATCCACACCAGGTACATGAGGGCCGGGGCAGGGGTGTCCAGCCAGCCGAAGAAGCCAAGCATCTGCTTGATGTAGACCTCGGTATTGCCGAGGGTCTTCTTCGCGGCGACGCCCGTGGTCAGCGAGTCGGGAATGTCGATCTTCGAGTTGTCGGGGTGCCTCGCCGCCCAGAGCAGGGCGCCCGCCGTCGCCAGGCCCAGCAGGGCGGTCCAGAGCCACAGGGCCTTGCGGCGCAGCACCTGGCCCAGCAGTCCGCGCCGCTGTGTCAGGAACAGGCAGAAGACGACCGCCCCGCCGAACCAGATCAGTCCGAGTGGCCGGATGTTGATCAGCACCAGGCCGCCGATGCCGAGCCGGGCCAGTCTGCGGTTCAGCCGCGCGGGGTCCGGCGACAGGACGATCGACAGCAGGGCCGTCCACACCAGGATCCCGGCGGCGATCTCGCCCCCGCTGGGGTTGACCATGCCGGACATGTAGAGCGTCATGGGCGTGGCCGCGGCGAACACGCCCAGCATCGCCAGCGAGCGCCGCCGCCATTCGGCGGCCGTGACCACGGCACTGGCCAGCAGCGCCGAGCAGAGCAGCGCCGACATGAAGCGCATGAGATACAGCCCCTTGGGGCCGTCGATGAGCAGGCTCGGCCAGCCGGTCACCAGGTAGTAGCCGGGGTGGTAGCGGCCTGCGGCCGTGGTGGCCTGCGCCGTCTTCTCGGAGGTGCCGAGCGGCGGCGCGCAGGACGCGGGCTGTGCCTCCCGCCACGCGTAGCACTCGTGCACCGTGGGCAGCTGGCGGTACCACTCCGGGAGCTGCACCCCGGTCTCGGCGAAGTGCCCCTCGATGCCGGCCACCGTGTGCGGGACCATCACCTCGGTTCCGCCGATCTGGCCCCTGGCCACGGCGGCGGCGCGGATGAAGTGGGCGTGCTCGTCGGGGGAGCTGCCCAGGGGGCTGGCGGCCGCCCACGAGCCCGTGAGGGTGAAGAACAGCGCGAACGAGAGTAGCCAGAGCCGCTTGGGCGTCCTGGCCGACCAGTCGGCCAGCCGCGTCAGGGCGGAGGTCATCGGTCTCCTGGAAGTCATCGGATGAAGCCGAGCCAGCTCTGGTCGCCGTCCTTGGAACACGTCCCGCCGGGCGCGTACTTCGGGCAGCTGCCGTCCTGTTCCGTGATGGTGTGCGACACCCAGGGCAGGATCCGGTACGTGTTCTCCTTGACCGGCATGTAGCGGTCGGCCATCGAGGAGGAGACGGTGCCGAGGAGCAGCAGCAGGGCGCACAGGGCCCCGATCACTGCGCCCTCGCGCGCGGGGAAGCCGGTGCCCGCCCCGGGTGGCGTGGTGTGCGCGGGCTCCGATTGCGCTCCGGGCAGCGACCGGCGCGCGGCCATCCGCAGCGAGACCAGGTGGACCACCAGCGCGCACAGCAGCAGCCCACAGTAGAGCAGCTGGTTGTTCGTGCGGGTGTAGAGCTGGACGGTCTGCGTCTCGTACATGTGCGAGGCGATGTACATGCGCATCACCCACGCGCTGATGAGCATGGCGGCGATGGTGACCACCATCGGCTTGCGGATGCCCAGCCAGATCGCGGCGCCGAGGCCGACGAAGGTGACCAGGGCGAACAGTCCGACGCCACCGTACTCGCCGGGCAGCGGCCACTCGCCGACCTTGCCGGGCATGTCCGTGCGCCACATCAGGTAGTACGCCGGGTCGGTGAAGTTGTCGAACCGGAAGTTGTAGTCCTTGGTGGTCTGCCCCTCGGTCAGCATGACCATGAGGTAGCGGCCGGCGACCACGAGGAACGCCGCCAGGCTGGCGCCGAGGAAGGCCACGCCCTTGATCCGGCCGAGCCGGCCCTCCCTCCACGGGAAGTACAGCAGCGCGGCGAACAGCACGCCCGCCGCGCTCCACAGGAACCAGCCCGAGTAGGTGAGGAACATGACGCCGAGCAGCGCGCCGAAGCCGGCGCCCTTGAGCAGGAGCGGCCGCCAGCCCTGGGTGCCGCTGCGGCTGAGCGAGACCACCATCGCCACGAGGACCGGGACCAGTACGACGAGGACGGTCTGGCTATAGGGCTTGTAGGCGTCGATCAGCGCGAAGGCGGGGGCCACGCCGAAGGCGAGGGCCCGGAGCGGGCCGAGCAGCATGCGCCAGCACAGGTAGACCAGCGGTCCGAAGGCCGCGGCGCCGAGGATCTGGAGGTCCTTGAAGGCGTATGCGGTGTTGCCGCCGCGGAACCACTCGGCGTAGTAGCCGAGGGTGTAGAGCGGGGCCGGCGGGTACACGGGGGAACCGGAGGGGCGGCCGTTGGCCACGGCCTGGGCCCACTCGACGATGCGGCCGCTGTCGCCGTTGAGGCCGAACATCGGCCAGGGCGTCCCGTGGAGGGCGACGACGGCACCGGCGGCGACGAAGCCGCTGGCCAGACCGGCGAGGGCGGCGGAGGCGAACCGGGTGGCGAGGTCGAAGTGCCGGCCCTTGCGCAGCCGCACGGCCAGTGCCACCGCGCCCACGAAGACCAGACCGAGGAGAGCGAACCGCAGCTGGATCGCGGCGAGGCCGCTGACCTGCGCGATTCGGTCCAGGGGGTTGAGCTTGAAGCCGCGGGCGAGCAGCGGGAGCACCAGCGCCGCGGCGAACGCGACGAGTGCCTCGATGAGCAGGAGCCCACCGCGTGAGCCGACGCCCCGCCGGGCGGCCGGTATCGAGCGGGCGGGCGCGGCCGGTCCGCCCGGGGGCAGCACGGTCGCCGGGCCCTCGGTACTGACTGTCACTGCTCTGTATCCCTACTGCTGGTCGGTCCTCGGCCCGGTGGCCGGTCGTGGCTCCGCAAGCCGCTGCACGACTCCGGCCCCCCGCCGAAGCTCCGAACCGGGGCGAACTCAAGGGCAGTGAGAGACAGCCTTGGCACTTGCTGCCCTGCATCCTACGGGCCCGCCCCGGGCGGGCGGGGGTGGGTGGCCGATCACCGGCCCGCTACGCCGGGTCCGGCAGCAGGTGCCGGGCACCCCAGGCGCCGAGCGGTTCCAGGGCCGCATTCAGGTCCTGGCCGAGCGCGGTCAGGGAGTACCCCACGGCGGGGAGGACGCGGCGGGGGCCCTGCTTCTACTGAAGGAGCGGTAGGAACCGGCGACGCGGTGGTTACGGGAACGCCGGCGGCGGCGGTCCGAAGCCGGCCGGTGCGGCCTCGGCGGCGGGGGTCTTGTCGGTGCGCGTCAGGTCGCGGGCCATCAGCGTGGCCCCCGCCACCGCGCCCGGCATCAGGAGCACCGCGACGAGCGGCACCAGGAACGCCAGCACCAGCGGCACTCCGAAGCCCAGCGCCAGCAGCCGCCGCGAACGCAGCAGCACCAGCCGCTCGGGCAGCTCCATCGTGCGGCGCTGGAGGGCCACGGAGGTGAGCTCCTGGGTCAGGAAGTAACCGGAGACGCAGAACCCGAGTACCGGGACGACCGTCTGGCCGATCACCGGGACGAAGCCGAGGGCGAAGAGCAGAATGCCGTACAACGCCACCCGCCCGAGGACCTTCACACTGTCCCGAGCCGAGATCCACAGCTCCCGCCAGAGCGGGAGGCCGGACTGCGGGACGTCGCCGCCCTCGCTGCGGTCGACCTGCTCCGAGAGCGACTCGTAGAAGGGCTGGCCGATCAGCAGGGTGACGGCGGTGAAGGTGATCACCGCGAGGAAGAGCCCGAGGCAGAACAGCAGGGCGGTGAGGAAGCCGCGGAAGAGGCCGAGCCACGGGGCGGACCAGTCGTCGGCGAAGGGGGTCGCCCAGGCGGTCAGGTCGTCGGCGCCGTAGCCGAGCCCGACGAGGGCGCCGAGGTAGAGGGCGAAGGAGACGAGCCCGGGCAGCAGACCGAAGCCCAGCCACCGGCCGTGCCGCAACACCCATCGCTGTCCGGACAGCAGATACCGGAAGCCCCCCGCAAGATCGTGCATGGCGTCAGTCTACGGCGAAGGCCGCACCCCGATCGGGGTGCGGCCTTCAGGGTGCGGCTGCCGGATCAGACGGCGAGCTCGACGGTGATGTTGCCGCGGGTGGCCTTGGAGTAGGGGCAGACCTGGTGGGCCTTCTCGATGAGCTCCTTGGCGGTGGCGGCGTCCACGTTCGGGATCACGGCGGAGATCTTGACGATCAGGCCGAAGCCCTCGTCGTTCTTGCCGATGCCGACCTCGGCGGTGACCGTGGAGCCCGAGATGTCGGCGTTCACGTTCTTGGCGACGACGCCGAGGGCGCCCTGGAAGCAGGCGCTGTAGCCGGCGGCGAAGAGCTGCTCCGGGTTGGTGCCGGCACCGGAGCCACCGAGCTCCTTGGGCGGGTTCACGACGACGTCGAGCTGGCCGTCGTTGGTGGCGACGCGACCGTCACGGCCGTTCTCGGCGGTGGCCACGGCGGTGTACGCGACGTCGGACTGCTGGATGGACATGAAGAATGTTCCTCCTGGTAATCGCCGCGACTCGCGCCCACGGTCACGACGGTCGTGGGGTGAGCCTAGCCGGTGAAGGAAACGATCATCTTTCCGGTGTTCTCTCCGCGGAGCATGCCGAGGAAGGCCGCGGCGGCGTTCTCGACGCCCTCGACGACGGTCTCGTCGTAGCGCAGCTCACCGGAGCGCAGCCAGCCGGCCACGTCCTGGACGAACTGCTGCTGGAGTCCGGCGTGGTCGTTGACGAGGATGCCCTGGAGCCGCAGCCGCTTGCCGATGACCTGCATCAGGTTGCGCGGGCCGGGGGCGGCCTCGGTGTCGTTGTAGTGGGCGATCGCGCCGCACAGAGTGGCGCGGCCGTTCACGTTCATGGAGGAGATGGCGGCCTCCAGGTGGTCGCCGCCGACGTTGTCGAAGTAGACGTCGACGCCTTCGGGGGCGGCGGCGCGCAGCTGCTCGGCGACGGGGCCGTTCTTGTAGTTGAAGGCGGCGTCGAAGCCGTACTTCTCCGTGAGGAGCGTCACCTTCTCGTCCGAGCCGGCGGAGCCGATCACCCGGGACGCGCCCCTGATCTTCGCGAACTGGCCGACGAGGCCGCCGACCGCGCCCGCGGCACCGGAGACGAAGACGGAGTCGCCCTCGGCGAAGGAAGCGACCTCGAAGAGCCCTGCGTAGGCGGTCAGGCCCGGCATGCCGAGGACGCCGAGGTAGGCGGAGAGCGGGGCGAGGGAGGCGTCGATCTTGGTGGCGTGCTCCGCGTCGAGCTCCGCGTACTCGCGCCACCCCAGGCCGTGCAGGACGTGGTCGCCGACGGCGAAGCCCTCGGCGCCGGAGGCGACGACCTCGCCGACCGCGCCGCCGTCCATCGGGCGGTCGAGCTGGAAGGGCGGAATGTAGGACTTCACGTCGTTCATCCGGCCGCGCATGTAGGGGTCTACGGACATGTGCAGGTTGCGGACGAGGATCCGGCCGGCGGCGGGCTCGGCGTCGACAGGCACCTCACGCAGGGCGAAGTCCTCGGCGACGGGCCAGCCCTGGGGGCGACGGACGAGGTGCCACTCGCGGCTCACGGCGGGAATCTCAGACATTGCGGCGCTCCTGGTCAGAACGAATTGCTTCACTAGGTGAAACAACCATGCGCCTGGATATTTCATGTTGTCAAGTAAACGGGTACGCTGGATCCATGCCCAGTCGTCGTGTAGACCCAGTGACCGTCGAGGTCGTCGAACTCATCGGTGACGTCGTGAGCCGGTACCACATGGAATACGAGCACGCGGCCGCCAGCCATCAGCTGACCGGCGCCCAGGCCAAGGTGCTCAACCTGCTCTCCCTGGAACCGACGCCCATGCGCCGCATCGCGCAGAAGCTCCGGTGCGAGCCCTCGAACGTGACGGGCATCATCGACCGGCTGGAGGGCCGCGGCCTGGTGGAGCGCCGCCCCGACCCCGCCGACCGGCGGGTCAAGCTGGCCGCCCCCACCGAAGAGGGGCTGCGGACGGCGGAGCGGCTGCGCGAATCGCTGGACTTCGCGCGCGAGCCGCTGGCCGGCCTGTCCCCGGCCGAGCGAGCCGTACTGCGGGACCTGCTCAAGCGGATGCTGGCCTGATCGGGCCGGTCCCGGACGCGGGATCACATACCGCGGATCACGAACAGAAGATCCAGAACACACAGCTCCTGGTCGGCTCGGGCGCGGGCGGCGGGACCGGGAGCGGCGCCTCGGTGGCTCCGGTGGCGCTGGTGGCGCCCTGCCAGGGCGTGCCCGTTCCGGACGCCAGGACGGAGGGCCCCCGCCCGACGGTGGTCGGCGGCGGGCCCGACAGGGTCGGAGCGGGGGGTGAGCACGGTGCGGCGGCGGCACGCGCCCCGGCGGCGGGCGTTCCGCAGCCGGCGCACGCCAGCGCGCCGTTGAGGTGCCTCCGGCAGGCGCGGCAAGGGTTCATGACGCCCGCAGGCTACGCGCCGCACGGCGGCAGCCGGTTCCCGCGACGGTAAGGATCCTGTGTGGAATCGTTCCCCCCATGACACCCTTCGGGTCGAACGCGTTCCAGTTGGTGCTGTTGCGGCGGATGGCCGACTTCCAGCCCGACCTCGCCGACGAGGCCCGCCGCCGGCTGGGCGCCTCGCTCGCGGACCAGCGGGAGGCGAACAGGCACTGGCAGGCGATGGTGCGCTCGCCGCGCTCCCGCGGAGCGCTGGCCCGGTACCGCTCGGTGCTCGGGCCGCCGGAGTCCGCCGGGCGCCGCACGATCGGCGACCTGGAGTGCGAGGCCCTGCTGTGGCTGCTGCCGCTCTGGCCGGACTTGCGCTTCGAGGTGCTGGCCGCGCCGGACGGGGCGGTGTGGAACGAGTGGCTGGTGCGGGCCCCGGGGGCGCGGGGGCCCGTACTCCGGTCACCGGACGACCTGCTGCCCTGGTCGGCGACCGTGGACGAGGTGGCGCGGGCCTTCGCGCCCGTGCGGCCGATGGAGGGAACCGCGCCGACCCGCTGGCGCCTCGCCTTCACCGCGCAGGGACGGGCGTGCGTGGCGGAGTTCACCTACGGCCTGCTCCAGCGCGTCGGCCCCCGGACGTCCCGGTAGGCCCTGTCCGGCGGATCGGGAGCGGGCCCGGCCGCGGTCCGGCGGGCGGCCGGCGCCGCTCGCCGCGCCTCGGCTCGACACCTACGAGGCGAGGAAGGCCCGCACTCCGGCCGAGGTGCTGTCGTCGCCGAGCAGGTCGTTGTGCTTCAGGCAGCCGACCGGCGTGTTGGCGGCCCCCTCCAGCGGCACGCTGTCGTCAGGGTTGATCACCTCGTCGCAGTGCGACCAGAAGGTCGCGTACTTCACGGTGCCCGGGGTGGGGTCCCCGTCGCCCAGGCGCCTCACCACGTACGACCCGGGGGTCATGTCGCGGCAGGCCTGGTCCCACAGGGCGCAGGCCCACGCGGTGGAGGTACCGCGGTTGGGGCCGGCCAGCGAGACCCAGTGGTCCACGGTGGCCGTGCCCCCGCCGAACCTGACGTACCAGCGGCTGACCAGCGAACCGAAGGAGTGCGCCACGATGTCGACCCTGGCGGCGCCGGTCTCCCGGCGGACCTGCTCGACATAGGCGCCGAGCCGCCCGGCGAGCACCTCGTTGACGGACTGGTGGGTGTCGTAGCCGAAAGAGAAGAGCTCCGCATCGGTGTAGCCGTCGGCACGCAGATCGGCACGGAGGGACCCCCAGACACCCGGGTCGGCGTTGTACCCGTGCACGAGGACCACCGGGCTGCGCGGTGATGCCCGGTCAGCGGCGGGAGCCGGGGCCCGGTCGGAGGCACGGGCGGCGGCGGGCGCCGCGAGCGACGCCAGGCAGAGCGTCAGGAGCGCGGCCAAGGCCTGTCGGGCCGTCAGCATCGGTTCCCCCTTACCTTGTTACGCGCGAGTAGCGCGTGCGGTGCCGGCATGGTGCTGCCTGTCGGTACAGAAATCCACCCCCTTGCAGGCGCGACACACCCACGGCCGGAGCATTCCAACGGGCGGATAGCCCTAAATGCCCGAGATGATAGGACAAGCGACCGGCACCTCCGCCGGTCCTCTTGCGTCAGCGCTCTCGGGAGGTTCTGCCGTGACCGTCAGTCTTGAGCAGTTGCGCCGCTGCCACGTCGCCGTCGACCTGGGGGCGGCCAGGACCCGCGTGTACGTCAAGGGCGCCGGCCTCGTGGTCGACGAGCCCAGCGTCGCCGCGGTCAACACGCGCACCGGCGCACTCATCGCCGTCGGAACCTTCGCCGAGCGGATGACCGGACGCACGCCGGACTACATCAGGGTCGTGCGCCCCGTCTCCGGCGGCACCGTCGTCGACATCGAGATGGCCCAGCGGATGCTGCGCCATCTCCTCGGCGAGAAGCTGCGACGCGCCCTGCGGCGCAAGCCGCGGCTGCGGGCCGCCGCCTGCACCCCGCACGACGCGGACCCCCTCGCCCAGCGGGCGGCCGTGGAGACACTGGTCGGACTCGGGGCGCGGCGCGTCGAACTCGTCGACACCCTGATCGCGGCGGCCGTCGGCTGCGGACTGCCCGTGGAGCAGCCGACCGCGACGATGATCATGGTGTGCGGGGCCGCGGCCACCCAGGTCGCCGTCCTCTCCCTCGGTTCGATCGTCACCGCCCAGCGGATCCCCGTCGGCGGCGAGGCCATCGACCACGCCGTCGTCCAGCACCTGCGCCACGCGCACGAGCTGATGCTGCCCAGCCAGGCCGTCCGGCCGCTCCAGTTGGCCCTGCACGGCAACGGCCTCACCTCCGGAGGCCCCGCCTCCACCCTCATCCACGGCCGTGACGTGGCCACCGGCCTGGCGCGTTCCGTCCACGTGGACACCGCGGCCGTACGGGACGCCATCCACACGCCGCTGACCGCGGTCCTCGACGGGATGGGCAAGGTGCTGCGGGACTGCCCGCCCGACCTGGTGGCCGACCTGACGGACCGGGGAATCATGATGGTGGGTGGCAGCGCCCTGCTGCCGGGCCTGGACCAGATGCTGCGGGACGCCACCGGAATGCCCGTCGCCATCGCGGAACGGCCGGACGTGTGCGCCGTGATGGGTCTCGGCGCGATGCTCGAAGGGAAGATCGCCCCCATGGTCCTCAACCCGATGGCCGGATGACGGATCCCGGCCGGGACCCGGCCGGGAGGCCCGCACACGGTCCCCGGACGGAACCCGCCGAAAGACACCGAGAAGCACGGGGAGAAGCGCACGGGAGGCCCGCCGACCCGTCCGGCGAGGACGCGGTGAGCCTCCCCGTGCTGCTGGAGGCCGTACTGAGCGTCGGCTCCGAGCTCGAACTGCGCGCCACCCTCCAGCACATCGTGGAATCGGCGGCCGAGCTGTGCTCGGCCCGGTACGGCGCGCTCGGGATCCTCGACCCCGAGCGCGCCCTGGTGACCGAGCTGTTCACGGCAGGGCTGACCGAGGAGCAGCGGGCAGCCATCCCCCACCTGCCCGACGGCCGCTCCGGCCTGCTCGGAGCCTTCGTCGAGGACCCGCGGCCACTGCTGCTGGACGACCTCGCCCAGGACCCCCGGAACGTCGGCCTCCCGCCCGGCCACCCGCCCGTGCACAGCCCGCTCGGCGTCCCGATCCGGGTGCACAACGAGGTGTTCGGCACCCTCTACCTCACCGAGAAGCACGGCGGCGGCCCCTTCACCGAGGAGGACCTCGCCCTGGTCCGCGTCCTGGCCGCGCAGGCGGGCATAGCGATCGGCAACGCCAAGCTGTACGAGACCGCGCGCCGCCGGGAGCGCTGGATCGACGGGGCCGCCGCCGTGACCACGACCCTGCTGGCGGGGCGTCCGGCGGCGGACGCACTGAAGTGCGTGGCCGAGCGGGCCCGGCTGCTCGCCGACGCCGCGGCCGGGGTGGTGCTCCAGCCGACCCCCGAGGGCGGCATGGAGATCGTGGCCGCCTCCACCCCGGGGGACCCCGGGGACCTGATCGGGACCGCGATCGCCCCCGGATCGCCGGTGCTGGAACAACTCCTCGGCGGCGAACCCGTCTTCGTCGACGATTCGGCCACCGACCCCCGGATGACCACCCACGTCCGCGAGCGGTTCGGGCCGAGCATGATGCTCCCGCTGCAGAGCGGCGGCCAGCTGATCGGCACCCTGGCCCTGCCCCGCGCACGGGGCGGGCCGGCGTACGACGCGGTCGACCGGCTGCTCGCCTCGCAGTTCGCCTCCCAGGCCGCGCTGGCCCTGGTGCTGGCGGACGCCCAGCACGACCGGGAGCAGCTCGCGGTGTACGAGGACCGCGACCGGATCGCCCGGGACCTGCACGACCTGGTCGTCCAGCGGCTCTTCGCCACCGGGATGATGCTGGAGAGCACGCGCAGGCGGGCCGCCAACGCCCCCTCGGGGGACGTGGTCGGCGACGAGCTCACCCGCGCCGTGGACGAGCTGGACTCCACCATCCAGGAGGTCCGCACCGCCATCTTCGCCCTCCAGCAGCCTCCGACCGAAGCCCCGGCCACCTTCCGGGGGCGGGTCCTGCGCGAGACGGGCGGTGCGGCGGTCCTGCTCGGCTTCCAGCCGTCGGTGCAGTTCGCGGGCGCCGTGGACGCCCTGGTCCCGGAGGCTGTCGTGGCCGGCCTGCTCACCGCCCTGCGCGGCGCCCTGGCCGCGGCGCACCGGCGCGAGCAGGTCACGGCGATCGAGGTGGTGGTGGACGCCTCGCCCGAACGGGTCCGGCTGACCGTCACCGACGACGGCCGAGCGGAACGGGGTGCCCGGGGCACGACGGTGACCTGGGAGTCGGCGCTGTGACCTCGGCGGCGCGCTGCGCCCCGGCCCGGTGGCCCGAGGGCCTTCAGCGCCATCAGGGCCTTTGGCGTCGTCAGGGCCTTCGGTGTCGTCAGGGCCGTCCGGCGCGGTCGGCGGTGCGCAGGGCGATGCGGGTGTTGGACTGGGCCACCCCCGCGTCCCGCTTCAGGCGGCGCAGCAGGGCGTCGAGGGCGGCGGGATCGGCGGCTCGCGCCCGCAGGAGGTAGTCGTGCGCGCCGGTCACGTGGACCGCCTCGGTGATCCCGGAGAGCGTGGCGACCCGCCGCTCGAACTCCTCGTTGGTGGTGTCCTGGCGCAGGGTGACGTCGATGAAGACGACGAGACCGCCGGCGGTGTCGGCGGACGGGTCCACCACGACGGTGAACCCGCGGATCACGCCGTCCCGGCGCATCCGCCGCACCCGGTCGGCGGTGGCGTTGGCGCTGAGACCGACGCGGACCCCGAGGTCCCGGTACGAGATCCGCGCGTCCTGCTGCAGGATCCCGAGGATTTCCCTGTCGAGGCGGTCCATACCGCGATTGTCGCAGTCGAGCCCGGTATTCGTGCTCACACCGCGGAGGTGAGGGTCGACCCTCGACCGCATGAGCGAACTGATGACCCCGGCGCTGGCGGGCGCCGCCGCCGGCCTGGGCGTGGCGATGCCGATGGGTGCGATGAGCGTGCTGCTGCTCCAGGAGGCGATGCGACACCGCCGGACGGCGGTGGCCGCGGCCGCGGGCGTCGCCGTGGTCGACCTCGGCTACGCGGCCCTCGCCACCGCCGTCGGCCCCCGGGTGGCCTCCCACATCTCCCCCGTCGAGGCATGGGTCCGGCTGGCCTCGGCGGCGATCCTGCTGGCCATCGCGGCCCACGGCCTCTCCCGGGCCCGTACCGGCGCCGCGGCTCCGCCCGGGCCGGGCCCGACACCGGACACCGGCGCCGCGGGTGCCGCGCAGACCGCCACCGCCCTGCGGCCGGCCGGGGCCTTCGCCCGCTACGTCGCCCTCACTGCGATCAACCCCACCACCGCCCTGTACTTCGCCGCCCTGACCACCGCCCAGGGGGCGCGCCTGAGCAGCGGCCCGGCCGGGGCCGCCTTCCTCCTCGGCGTCGGGGCGGCCTCCCTCCTCTGGCAGCAGGCCCTCGTGGCCCTCGGCTCCCTCGCGGGCGCCCGCATCTCCGCCACCGCCCGCGTGTGGACCTTCCGCCTGGGCTACGGCCTGGTCGCCGCCTACGCGGTGGGGATCGCCCTGCCGCTGCCCTGACGGCCGTCGGTCCCGGCTGCCGGACCGCACGATCGGGACGGCCGGGCACGTCCCGGACCGAAACGCCCCCGAGCCGTGCGGTGCGGGCCGTGGACCCGGCGGACACGACCCGGCGCCGCCTCGGCGACAGGACCTAGGGTGACCGTGTGACGACCCGTCTCTCGGCCCGCGCGGCCATCGCCTCCGTGTCCGACGCCGGCAGCTTCACCGAACTGCCCGCCCCCCGAGGGGAGTCCCCCGCCGACGGCCCGCTGGCCTGGGCCGGCTACGGCTCAGCCCGCGCCCGCGCCGCCGAGCGCACGGGTGAGCAGGAGTCCGTCGTCACCGGCACCGCCCGCCTCGGCGGCCGCGAAGCCGTCCTGATCTCCTTCGAGTTCGGGTTCCTCGGCGGCTCCCTCGGGCAGCGCACGGGAGACCGGCTCGAAGCCGCGTACGCACACGCCCGCACGCACCGCCTCCCTCTGGTCTCACTCATCGCCACGGGCGGCTCCCGGATGCAGGAGGGCATGCTCGCCCTGACCCAGCTGCAGCGCGTGGCTCGCCAGAGCGTCCTGACCCGCGCCGCCGGGCTCCCCCAGCTCGCCGTCCTGCGCGATCCGACCACCGGCGGCGGCTGGGCCACCCTCGGGGCCGGTGCCGACGTGGTCCTCGCACTGCC
Source organism: Streptomyces sp. NPDC058880 (assembly GCF_042742535.1). NCBI lineage: Bacteria > Bacillati > Actinomycetota > Actinomycetes > Kitasatosporales > Streptomycetaceae > Streptomyces > Streptomyces sp. NPDC058880. The sequence continues at coordinate 47,052 of NZ_JBHYMC010000018.1, read as the reverse complement.
CGGTGCCCAGGTCGGCTTCGCCGGGTCCCGGGTCCGCCCGGCGGACGCGGACCCGGCGGCGTACTGCGCCGAAGGGCAGTACGCCGCCGGTCACGTGGATGCCGTGGTCCCCGCCGCCCACCTGGCGGGCACCCTCGCCGACTGGCTCCGCGTGCTGGCCGCGCCCCGCCCGGACGGGCCCGTCAAGCCCCCGGCAGCGCTGGCCGGCGTACGCCCGCCGGACACCGGCTGGGACGCGGTGCGGCTGGCCCGCGACCCCGACCGGCCGCGCGCCGAGGCGTATCTGGACGCGTACTTCGAGCTCCGCCTGCACCTCTCCGGCGACCGGGCCGGTGGTACGGACCCGGGGATGCTGTGCGGGTTCGGACTGCGGGAGGGCCGGGCCGTCGCCTACGCCGCCCAGTGCGGCACGGCCACCCGCCCGGCGGGATACCGCACGGCAGCCCGCGTGGTCCGCCTCGCGGACCGGCTCGGCATCCCCGTGCTCACCCTGGTGGACACCCCGGGCGCAGCCAACGACGCCGCCGCCGAGCAGGCGGGCGCCGGAGCGGCCATCGCCGACACCTTCGCGGCGCTGGCGGCGGCCACCGTCCCGGTCACCACCCTCCTGATCGGCGAGGGCGGCTCGGGCGGCGCCCTCGCCCTGGCCGCGCCGGGAAATACCTGGGTCACCCCGGACAGCTACTTCTCCGTCATCGCCCCGGAGCTGGCCGCGGCCATCCTCAAGCGCCCGGCCTCGGCCGCCGCGGCCACGGCGGACCAGCTCCGCATCCGCCCCCAGGACCTGGTGGCCCTGGGCGTGGCCCGCGGCATCGTCGGCCCGGCGCGACCGGCGGACGGCCGGGGCCTGTCCGGCGGATCAGGGCCGGCCAGGTCACCGCATTAGGCCCGGGGCGCGCGGGCGTCGTAGCGGGCGAAGTTCCGCCAGCGCAGCGCGAGCAGGCCCACCACCAGGACACAGGCGAGCCCGCCGCCCGTGAAGGCGACGGCGGGCGAGGTCAGGTCGGCGGCGGTCCCGGCGAGGAAGTCCCCGAGCCGGGGGCCGCCCGCAACGACCACGATGAAGACGCCCTGGAGCCGCCCGCGCATGTCGTCCGGCGTGGCGGCCTGGAGCATGGTGGTACGGAACACCATCGAGACGGTGTCCGCGTACCCGGCCACGGCCAGGAAGAACAGCCCCAGCCAGAGGTTCCGCGTGAGCCCGAACACCGCGATGGCCAGCCCCCAGGCCGCGACCGCCAGCAAGATCGCCAGCCCGTGCCGCCGGACGCGGGCCTGCCAGCCGGAGAACAGCCCGCCCAGCAGCGCCCCGGCGGCGATCGCGGCCACCATCAGGCCGACCGTCTTCGCGTCGTCGCCGTACCAGAGCACGGCGACGGCGGGGAACAGTGCCTTCGGCTGAGCCAGCACCATGGCGGCCAGGTCGGTGAAGAAGGTCATCCGGATGTTGGGCCGGGTGCCGAGGAAACGCAGCCCGTCGACGACCGAAGCCCTCCCCCGCGCGTCTGCGGCCCGGTCCGGCTTCATCGACGGCAGCCGCCACATCGCGTAGAGCGCGGCGGTGAAGGTCACGGCGTCGATCAGGTACGCCCACTCGTACCCCCCGGCCGCGACGACGAATCCGCCCAGCGCGGGACCGACCATCGTCCCGAAGGTCATGGTCACGGAGTTGAGGGCGTTGGCGGCGGGCAGCTGCTCGGTCGGCAGCAGCCTGGGGATCATGGCGGACCGCGCAGGTCCGGTGAGCGCCCCGCAGACTGACTGGAGCGCGACGACGGCGTACAGGAACCAGACCCGGTGGAAGCCGAGCAGCGCGGCCGCGGCGAGCGTGACGGACAGGAGGGCCGCGCCGAGGGAGCTGTACAGGCCGAGCTTGCGCCGGTCGACGGTGTCGGCGATGGCGCCGCCGTACAGGCCGAAGACGACGAGCGGGACGAGCGAGAAGAGGCCGACCAGCCCGACCGAGAAGCTGGAGCCGGTGATGTCGTAGACCTGGAGGGAGATCGCCAGGGTGGTCATGGCCTGGCCGACCCAGGAGATGGTCCCGCCGATCCACAACCTCTGGTAGTCGGCCGAGGTGCGCAGCGGGGTGAGGTCGGCGAATATGCGCCGCCTCGGAGCGGTCCGAGCGGTCGTACGAGTCACATCGGATGATAACCAGCGGCCCCCTTGCGGTCCGCGGGGTTTTCCGGCCCTTCCACCCATCGGCACCAGCCGTCCCACCCTGCCCCGTGCTTCCGGAGCAGGCGGACGGTTGCCGCTAACTCGCCACTATCACCGCACATTTGACTGAATCGGCGTGCGCTCCTCACCTCTCGTTCAGCTCATGATGAAACGACTCGTATGTCCAGGGAGGCGTAGTGATCGAACCTGGCAACAGCACCACGAGCACCGGCACGACGCAGAACACGGTGCGCCCCACCGTGCCCCTCACCGTAGGCGTCGAGGAGGAGTTCCTGCTCGTCGACGCCCGCACCCTCCGGGTGGTCCCCGCCGCCCCGCTGGTCCTGGCGACGGCCGCCGGGCTGCCGGGCGAGATGCACCCCGAAGGCACCCGCTACCAGGTGGAGATATCCACCCCGGTCGCCGACTCGGCCGCCTCGCTGCGCGCCGAACTCGTCGCGCTGCGGCGCACCCTCGGGCAGGCGGCCCGCGCCCACGGCTGCCGGCTCCTGGCCGCGCCCTCACCGGTGGTCGCGGTGGAGGGGCCGTTGCACCTGACGGACGACGAGCCGCGCCAGCGCGAGCAGCACCGCCGCTTCGGCGCGCTCACCGACACCCTGGTCAGCTGCGGCCGCCACATCCACATCGGCACGCTCGATGTGGACACGGCGGTGGCCGTGTCCAACCGGATCAGACCGTGGCTGCCCACGATGATCGCGCTGGCCGCCAACTCGCCTTTCTGGGGCGGACGTGACACCGGTCACTCCAGCTGGCGGGCGATGGCCTGGTCCGGCTGGCCCTCGGCGGGCCCGCCTCCGCACTTCACGTCCACGGCCCACTTCCGGCGCTCCGTCCAGACCCTGCTCGGCTCGGGGGCGGCCCTGGACACCAAGATGGTCTACTGGGACCTCCGGCCGTCCGGACACTGGCCGACGCTGGAGTTCCGCGCGCCGGACATGTCCCCGTCCGTCGACACGGCCGTCCTCCAGGCCGAACTGGCCCGCGCCCTGGTCTCCACGGCGCTGCGCGAGACGGCCGAGCGGCGGCCCGAGCCGGCGGCACGGGACGACGTACTGCGCCTCGCGCGATGGCGCGCGGCCCACGACGGCCTGGAGGGCTTCGGCCTCGACCCGTACACGGGAACGGAACTCCCGGCGGCCGACCTGGCGGAGGCCCTGCTGGACCTGGTCGCCCCGGAACTGGCGTCCGCCGGCGACCTCGACCACGCCGCCAAGACCCTGGCCGGCCTCCTGCGCGACGGCTCGGGCGCCCACCGCCAGCGCGCCGCCTACGCCCGCCGCCAGGACCTGACGGACGTACTGCGCCACCTCGTGGACGAAACGGAGGACTTCTAGCCGGTCCCCGGCCCGCGGTCCGCGGTCCCGCCCCGACGGAACAGGTCGGTCCGTTCAGATCGGGCCACGAGCAGCGATCGGCCCTGACCGGCGGGATGCCGGTCAGGGCCGATCGGAGGCGTGGGTCCGGGAACCGGCCCACCGGGTCCGCGCCCGGTCGACCGCAGCAACCGCTGCTGCTCCGGCTACCGGCCGAAGACCAGGGCACACACTGCGCAGACAGCCGCCGTCAGCAGCATGGCGTCCGCGACGACGTCGGCAACCACCTTGCGGTGCACCGGGCCGTCCGCCCCGGGGGCGCGTCGTCCCCGGCTGCGGTACTTCTTGAGCTCGGCGGCCGCCTTGTCGGAGGTCTTGAAGAAGCGGTCGAGCAGAGAGCCCGCGAACCCGACCACGAGGTACCCCTCGCCCTCGGTGTCCACGACCCGCTCCTTCGGGAGCACGGTCAGGCTCCCGGACCCGCTGACCTCGATCCTGTGGATCGAGCCGTAGGGCACCTCATAGCTGAAGAGCGGGTTGACCACGGTGAGAGAGCTCTCACCGGCATGGACCCGGGAGCGGGTGATGCGGTAGGCGAACGATCCGGCGGCCAGCAGCAGCGCCGCCGCGAACCAGCCGTCCCGTTCGTCCCTCCACAGCCCGTCGTAGAGCCCCAGCACGGACCCACCGCAGAACAGCGCAAGGACGAGCAGGGCGAGCACCCGGAAGGAGCGGCGGCGGAGTACCCGTCCGCCCGTCACACGGCCGTATTCCATTCGGCTTCCCGTCCTTCGTGTGCGGTGGAGCCCGCCGAGGGGGCCGGGGAGCGGCCCCCTCGGCGGGATGTCATGGTGTCCTTCAGTTCAGCAGGAGCCCACCAGCAATCCGGGACTCGCAGGGCCGGCGCCACAGAATCCCAGGGCGAAGTTGGCGTTGCTCACCGAGTTTCCGCGGGTGACAGCCCAGTTGATCGGTCCTGGTTGTCTGATCGCCCCGCTGGTCGTGGTCGCCGGTTTGACGACGACGGAGGTCCGTGAGATCGCGCTGCCCCAGGTGGCCTGCTTGAGGGTGGCGCCGCCCCACTGAGCGTACTTGATGGCGGCACCCGTTCCGACGGCGGTCCAGGCCAGGCTCTTCCCGGCGGTCTTGAAGTCCCACTCGCCGGTCGTGACCCGGTCACCGACCAGGACCACGCCCGCGCTCACGACACCGGCGACACCGCAGACGCCCGCCGAGGCGATCACACACGTCGCGAAGCCCGCCGCCGGAAGCACCCGGTTCTTCCAGCCGTCCCAGGTGCCGAAGGTCTCCTTCGTGCCGTCCCAGAACTTCTGCCAGCCGGACCGGTTGTCCTTGGTGTTCTTCTTGACGTCGTTCTCCCGGGCGCGCTGCTCGTCCGCCTTGCGCTGGGCCTCGCGGGCCGCCGCGTCCGCCCGCGCCTGCGCCTGGGCGCGTGCGTTGTCGGAGACGAACGGGCCATACACCCTCGGGGTGGTCGCCGGCCGGTACGGGCCGAGGACGGGACTGCGGCCGCCGAAGTACGAGGACCGGCTGAACACGGTCCGCCGCCAAGCCATGACGACCCGGACGACCAGACGCACGAGGTTGATGATCGTGCGGATGAAGCTCCCGAAGAACTTGCCGTCGGGGTCCGCGTACACCAGCGGATTGTTGTTGCCGTAGGTGTAGCCGTGCATCTGTTGCGGATCCCCGGTGTCCATGACGGGGTCCACGGAGATGAAGCGGCCGAGCGTCGGATCGTACTCGCGCGCGCCCAGGTGCGTCAGGCCGGTGGCATCCGCCGTACCCCCCACGAAGCCCTTGCTGCCCGGCCAGTGGGACGGCTGCGCGACGCGCTGGCCGCCGAAGACGTGCTGCTTGCGGCGGGTGACCGCCTGGCCCATGCCCATGAGGACGGCGACGGTGGCCGTGCCGTGGTGGTCGGCCAGCATGACGCTGGTCTGACCGCTCACCTTGGTGGCGACGGTCTTGCCGTCCTGGACGTAGTGGCGGGTGCCCGTCTTCTTGCCTGCCGTGTCGAGCTTCAGCTCGTTGCCGGCCGGCAGGTAGAGGGTGGTCCCGGTCGCGTCCTTGGCCAGGACGCGGTTGCCGTCGGGGTCGTAGCCGTACTCGGTGGTGCGACCTCCCTCGACGACCTTGGCCAGACGCCCCTCGGCGTCCCAGATCAGGTCCTGGGCGCTCGCTCCGACCTTGCGGGAGGTGGTGTTGCCCGTCTTGTCGTAGCCGTAGGTGTCCTTCTTCGCGTCGGCCTCTCCCTCGGCCTGGCTGGTCACGGAGGTCAGGGCGCGCTTGCCGGCGCCGTTCTCGCCGTAGCCGTAGGTACGGGTGATGTCCTTGGTCGCCACCACGTCACCGGCGACCTTGTGCTGGACCTCAGTCTTTCGGTTGCCGATCGGGTCGTAGGTGAAGGAGTGCCAGTAGGCGTCGGGACCGCCGACCTTCGGCGCGGTGCCGCCGGCGGTGCCGTCGGCGTTGGGCTTGGCGGCGCAGCCGTCCGTCGCCGTCCAGGCGTTGGTGATCCGGCGCAGCGCGTCGGTGGTGAAGCACTGGGTGTCCACCGACTTCTGCTGGTCCTGGCCCGAGGCCGTGGCCAGGCGGGTGATGTTGCCCGCCAGGTCATAGGCGTACGTGGTGTCGTCGATGCGCGCCGGGCCGGTCTCACGGTCGGTGACCGTACGGGTCAGGTTGCCGGTGTGCTCGTCGTACTCCTTGGTCTCCCACACACGCAGACCGGCCTGGCCGAACTCGGTGCGCAGCGGACGCTTGAAGGCGTCGTACGTCACGTTGTTGACCAGCGGGCCCGCCAGGCTGCTCGTGCCGACGACCTGGTCGTACGGCAGCGAGGTGGAGTAGCGGTGGCTGACCCGCTCGGCGGCCTGGCCGCCAAGGGCCGGGTGGCGGGTCCACTCCAGTTGCCCGGTGCGCTCTCCGTAGCCGTACGTCCACTCGTAGGTTCCGGCCAGCGCACCCTCACGGCCGGGAATGGTGATCCTGGTTCCGGTGGGCTGGTAGCGCTGGTTGAGCCCGGTGGTCTCGAAGACGTACTCCTGTCCGTCCAGGTAGCGGACGGACTTGGCGACCTGCCCCTTGGCCACGGAGTCGTAGATCCAGCGGGAGAGCGTGGTGCCGCCCTGCTTGATCTCGGTCTTGCGGCCCAGCGCGTCATAGGCCGTGGTGATGGTGACGCCGTTGGCGTCCTTGGCCGACACCGGCCGGTCAGCCTGGTCGTAGGCCGTCTCGATCGGGCCCTTGTCCGGGTCCTCGGTCCGTGTGACGCGCCCCCGGTGGTCGTAGTGGTAGCGCCAGACGGAGCCGACCGGATCGGTCGCGGTCTCCTTCAGGCCGGCCGGGGTGTAGGTGTACTTCGTGGACTGCCAGGTGGTACGGGCGTCGTCGGTGTACTGGATCAGCTCGACCGTGCGGTCGTCGACGTCCTTGACCGTGGTGGTCGCGGTCTCCCCCTTGGGCGGGATGATCGTCGTCCGGTCACCGTCGTAGCGCGTCGAGGTGCGCCGCTGCTCGACGGTGTTCTTCTCCGCGATCTGCACGGTGGGGCGGCCGGCCCCGTCGTACTCCGTGCGGACCAGGTCCGCCACCTTGGTGTCGTCGCCGGTCACCAGGGTCGGGGACGGGTCACCCGTGGCGTAGTAGCCGTTGTAGGTCTTCCACTCCAGGCCGCGGGAGTCGTACTTCTTCTCGGAGATGATCCGGCCGATGCCGGTGCCGGAGGGCACCTGCGTCTCGCGCTCACGCAGCAGACCGTCGTAGAAGGTGTACTCGCTCCGGTAGTCACCGGTGTGACGCAGGGTCTTCGTGGTCACCACGGTGGGCGCCGTACGGGAGACCGCGTACGTGTACTCCCTGCTCGGTTCCTTTGGGTGCTCGGACTTGGTCCAGCCGGGCTCCCACGCCTTGACGACCCGGCCCAGGCCGTCCCGTTCGGCGTCGGTGCGCCGTCCGTTGACATCGGTCTTGGCGGTCTCCTCGCCGCGGCCCGGGTCCGACTCGACGCTGGAGGAGTGGCCCAGCGCATTCGCGGTGACCGTCTTGGTGGGCACGTACTGGGTGGCGGGGGTGAAGGTCGTGGTGGTCTTCTCGCCCGCCCCGTTCACCGTCTCGACGGTCCGGCCGTGCTGGTCGGTCTTGTTGGTCTCGACGGTGACGAAGCCGGTGCCGGCCGCGTCCTGCTCGTCCACGCGGGTCACGTCGCCCTTGGTGGGGGCGGCGCCCAGGGTGGTGGAGCCGTCGAAGTAGGTGCGCCTCTCGGAGATCAGGTCACGCGGCAGCGTGAGGGCGGAGCCGCAGAGCGCGGCCGTCTTCTTCACCGACGCGGTGGTCGCCAGCAGGTTCGCCCCGGTGTTGCGGGCGTACGTGGTGGCCGTGCAGCTCTCGTCACCGCTCTTGCCGGTGTCGCCGTGGTCGGACTCGGTCGCGAGCATGCCGTGCGCGTCGTAGGCGCGCTCCACCTTGGTGCGGCGCCAGCCTCCGCCGACCTGGGTGCGGGTGGTCTCCGTCTGCTCGGCGGCGGACCTCCGCGCGGTCAGGGCGGGCAGCCCCGGCCGGGCCCGGCTGGCCGTCACGGCGGACTGCCAGGGGGTGAAGGTGCCGGCCTCGATCAGCTTGCCGTCGAGGAAGGTGCCCTCCTCGCGGGTCATACCGGAGAACACCGCCTGGTCGGTGACCTTGTTGCCCTCGGAGTCGGCGACGTCGGCGCCCGCGATGCCGCGGAAGTAGCGGTTCTCGGTGTGCAGCCTGGGACCGTCGGTACCGCTGCCGACCGTGGTGCGCACGTGACCGTAGCCGCGGAAGTCCGCGTACGTGAGGTGCTCCGGCTTGGCGAACTCGGTCTCGGCCTTCGCCCAGGCCGCGCCGCCGAGGTAGGTGTAGTTGGTCTGCTTGGGCGGCGCGCCGCCCCACCGGTCCTCTTCCCGCACCTGGGTGACGACGTAGGTGTGGAACCAGTCCTTCACCGGCTTGTACTCAGCGGCCGGCGAGTCGGGCGAGGACCAGAACACCGGATAGCAGCGCTTGGTGTTGGAGGATTCCGAGGGCAGCGATCCGGGGGTGCACTCGGGCGCCGAGTAGGTGACCGCGATGGTGCCGCCGGACTCGGTGTTGACGGCGTTCACCCGGTAGCGGATCAGCGGCGGAATGCCGTCGCCGGTGGCGTCCACCCGGTTCTGGAGCTGGGTTCCCATGAAGGTCACCGGAGGGAGCGAGACGGGCGTGCCCCCGGTGTGGCCGGTGCGGGTGACCGAGGCCAGCCACAGGGCGGGGCTGGAGCCGTCACCGGTCGACGGGAACTGGTGCGTCAGCTTCCAGGAGTCGACCTTCTGGTAGCCGGTGCCCACCCGGACCTCGGTGGTGATGTCCGTGATCCGCTTGCGGGACCAGAAGGACGGGCTGTAGCGGCTCTTGCACTCGGTGCCCGGTGCGCAGTACTGGTCGAACGGCACGTCGGGCCAGTGCTTGGCGTTGTCCTTGGTGAACTTGGACTCGGCGCAGTCGAACGAGGAGCCGGGCAGGCAGCGCTCGGCCTCCTTGAAGGTGATCTTCGCTGCCGGGGTGCCGGTGTAGAGGTTGCCGGCGCGCAGGCCGTACTCGATGCGCTTGAGGTGGCCGCCGCGGATGTAGGGGGTGGCGGTGGAGGCTCCGGTGGACGTGTTGACGTTGCGCCCGTAGTGGTTGGTCTCCTTGCCCCAGTAGTACGCCATCGCGTCCCCGTGCGGGCTGACGACGTAGTCCAGGTTCCAGCGCCAGCCCTGCTGGCACCAGGAGTCGGCGAAGGCGCTCTTGTGGCAGGGCTCCGCGGACTGGTTGCCGTAGACGGGGACGGTCCAGGTGGAGTCCGTCACCGCCTTGCCGGAGGACCAGCCGGGCAGCCGGTGGTAGCCGAAGTAGTACTGCACGCCGCTGGTGTCGGTGACGCGCCAGTACTCGCCGTTGTCGTCGCCGTTGCCGCGTCCGGTGTCGGTGAGTCGTTCGACCTTCGTGCCGTCGTCGCCGGCCAGCTTCCAGACGCCGGTCTTGTCGTCCTTGACGAGTTCGCTGGTCTTGCCGCCCAGGGAGAGTACGGCGTTGTCGCTGCCCCAGCAGAGGTCACCGGTCTTGGCCTTGTTGTTGCCGCCGGTCATGTCGTTGTTGCACGGCCGGTAGCGGCGCTCGACGAAGCCGGGCTCCAGGCCCCAGCCGTCACCGATGTTGTTGGCCTGGTTGTTGGTGGCGGCCGTACGGCCGTCCAGCGAGGAGGAGTTGTAGCTCAGCGCGAGCTTCGGGCCGAGACCGCCGGGAACCGTGGGGGTCTGGAGGTCGTACGACCAGGTGAAGGCGCCGGAAGGGCCACCGGACTCCCAGCTCGCGGAGGGTGCGAGCGGGGTGGCCGTGAAGTCGCCCTCGGATCCGGCGGGGGTGGAGCCGACCGCCAGCAGGGTCGATGAGCCGGCGGACGCGGCCGCGGGGGCGGCGGCGTAGGAGGCGAAGGAAGCCGTGCCCGTCGCCGGACCGGCGCCCGTGGCGGCCCGCCCGCCGTCTCCGGCCGTGTGCCCGGCCGGGTCCGTCCCCGGGGTCGCCGTGGCCGTGCCGAAGGTGGCCTCCGCGGTGACCGTGCCGTCCTCGGGCCGGTTGCGCACGTTGCCGAGGGGCTTGGGCTTGCACTCGGCGCGGTCCGGTGTGGTGAGCGCGCAACCGGGCAGTTCGGCGAGGGTGAGCCGGGAGGCCCAGCCGCCGCCGTAGGCGTTCTGGAAGGCGGAGTAGTCCACCTTGACGTCGGCGGCCCCGCGCGCGCCCTCGACCGCGAGGACCACTCCGTCCACGCCGGCCTTCTCGGTCTGCGCCCGGTCGAGCACGCGTACCCGAACGTCGCCTGACGCCGGCGTGGCCCCGGCGGCGGCCTTGGGCGCCAACTCCACCGGCAGTCCGCCCGGCTTGGCCCGTGCGGCGGCTCCGTGGCCGGCGAGCTTGAGCCGTTCGGACCCCGCGGACGGCCAGTCGGTGTCCTGGGGGTTAAAGGTGGATGAAGCCACCGTGTCCTTGCCGGACTTCACTTCTGTGACGGGTACCGGCTTGGTCTGCTGCAGCGCGGGCAGGGACAGCGGGGTCAGCGCCAGCGCCTCTGCCGAGACGAGGCCCGCGAGCAGCGCCGTGGAGGTGATGACGGTCACCGATCTGGCGAGCCCACGGCGCCTGCCTGACCTGGTTTTTGATATGTGCTCCGCCGACGGGTCACCGTCGGCGGGAATGCTTGGCGCATGTCTGAAGCGCACACTTCCCCCTTGAGTCGAACGATCCACTATCGGCCACGCATTATGCAAGTCCATTACCTGCGCCGAACCTTCCGCCATCGCGGCACCCTCATCCGGGGACCACGCCCGGGAACCGAATGCGCTGTTCCGAGGCACTTCGCCCTCCTCGCAGACGACAGCGCGAAGACCCCGTCCCCTGGCCGGATTTATCCGTGCTATACCTTCGCTTTGCCGATCTGACGTCCCATGAAGAATGCGGGGGAGCACGCCATGCCACATCCGAAACCACCGACGAGATCCCGAGGAAAGTTCCGAATAGCCACCGCCTCGGCGGTAATCACCGCTCTGAGCATGCCTTTTCTGGCCGCCGCCCCGGCTTCCGCTTCCACCCCTTCCGGCAGCACCTCACCGGCCTCCGGGAGCACCACCGGCACGCCTGAGGAGACCACTGCGGCCAAGCGGGCGGCCGACTCGGGCAAGCCCGTCGAAGTGGTGTCCCAACGGACCGAATACGACACCGTGTTCGCGAACCCGAACGGCACTTTCACGATGGAATCCGCCGTCGCCCCGGTCCGGGTGCGCCAGGGCGGCAAGCTCGTACCGGCCGATGCGACGCTCCAGCCCACCGGCAACGGCACGGTCAGGCCCAGGGCTGCCGCGGTAGGGCTGGAGTTCTCCGCTGGTGGCGACGCCCCGCTGGCGACCATCACCCGTGACGGCCGGTCGATGACCGTTGACTGGCCGGGCAAGCTGCCCGCACCGGTCGTGGAGGGCGACACCGCCACCTATCCCGAGGTCCTGCCCGGAGTCGACCTCAAGATGCGGGCTTCCGTCGGGGGCTTCCAGCAGCTGCTCGTCGTCAAGAACGCCGAGGCCGCGAAGAACCCCGCCCTGAAGACCGTCACGTTCGGCGTGGCCGCCTCGGGCGTCGCCCTCTCCACCGACGAGGCGGGCAACCTCAAGGCGCTCAACCCGGCCGGCCAGGAGGTGTTCACCGCCCCCACCCCGACCATGTGGGACTCGGCGGGCATCCCCACCGGTGAGGCGGCACCGGCCGTGCCGGCCGCGTCGCCACGCTTCCTGAAGGGCGCCCCTCGCTCTCTCGTGGCTGCACCGGACGCCCCGACGGCCGCGCCCGACGCCGCCACCGCCGCCCGCGAACTCGGCGGCCTGCCGGCCACCCCGGCCGAGGACGTGTTCGAACCCCGGCACGGCGCCGTCGAGAAGCGCATGCCGATCGCGGTCAAGGGCGGCGAAATGGCGCTGAAGCCGGACGCGTCCGTCCTCACGTCCAAGGACACCGTGTACCCGGTCTACATCGACCCGACGGTGAGCGGCGCCCGGCTCAACTGGACCTCGGTCGCCAAGAAGTACAGCACCACCTCGTACTGGAACCACTCCTCCGGCGTGGCCCGGGTGGGCTACGAGTCCGACACCGGCGGCACCTGGCGGTCCATGTTCACCATGGACACCAAGAAGCTGCACGGCAAGCAGATCATCGACTCGGTCTTCCGCATCAAGAACACCCACTCCTGGTCCTGCACCAAGAAGCCCGTGGAGCTGTGGCGGATCAACCCGATCTCCTCCGCCACCACCTGGGCCAAGCAGCCGTCGTGGGTGGCCAGGGTCCAGACCCTGACCGAGGCCAAGGGCTGGGGCTCCGGCTGCCCGGCCGGCAACCTGGAGTTCAAGACCAAATCGGTCGCCGATCTCGCCGCCGCGAACAAGTGGCCGACCGCCACCCTCGGCCTGCGCGCCTCGGAGTCGGACACCTACGGCTGGAAGAAGTTCGACGCGAAGTCGGCCGTGTTCTCCACCACCTACAACACCACCCCGTCCACTCCGTCCGGCCTGGCCACCAGCCCCGCCACCGCCTGCACCGCCTCGCCCGGCACCACCGTCGGCAACACCGACGTCCAGCTCTCGGCGAAGGTCACGGACGGCGACGGCGGGACGGTGACCGCCCGCTTCAAGGTCTGGGAGACCGGCACCAGCAAGGTGCTCTACGAGAAGACCCAGGCCGTGACCTCCGGCAACATCGCCCGGGTCACGGTGCCCAAGGGCTCCTTCGTCGACGGCAAGCAGCACTCCTGGCAGGTCCGGGCCGAGGACGGCAGGGCCAGCTCCGCGTGGAGCGGCACGTGCCGCTTCCACGTCGACCAGAACGTACCCAACCACCCGCCCGGCATCAGCTCCCAGCAGTTCCCCGACGGTGACGACGGCTGGCCGACCCAGACCGGCACCGCGCGCTCCGAGGGTGTCTTCACCCTCTCCCGCGGCCTGGCCACCGGTGTCGCCTCGTACGAGTACTGGACCGAGTGGTCCCCCACCGTCCGGACCGCCACGCCGGCCGCCGTGGACGCCCCCGTCGACGTGAAGCTGACGCCCCCCGTCGCCGGTCCGCTGCGGGTCTACGCCCGCTCGCTGAGCAAGGGCGGCAACCGCACGGCCATCCAGACCTACCTCTTCTACGCCAACAGCCCCGCGCTGAAGGACAAGCCGGGCGACCTCAACGGCGACGGCACATCGGACATGTACGCCCTGCGCACCACGGGTGAGCTGTGGATGTACGCGGGCAACGGCAACGGCACCGTCGGCCGGTACCAGGAGGCGGGCGTCACCAACCTCGCCGGCGCGTCCATCACGCACCGCGGCGACTGGACCGGTGACGGCTACGAGGACCTGGTCGCCGCCACCGGGCCGAAGGGCTCCCGCCAGATCCAGGTCTTCCCGAACAACGGCTACGGGCACGCCTGCACCGCCTTCGGTGAGACCGCCGAGGGCGGGGACTGCGCGGACGAGCGCCGGGACCTCCAGGTGTACGAGGAGCCCAACAACCACTTCAAGAACGCCGACCAGATCCTGGCGATCGGCGACGTCGACGGTCCCACCGACCTCGACGGCGACGGCACCATCGGCGAATGGGACCTGCCGTCCTACCCCGACCTGCTGGTCAAGGAGGGCGACCACCTGTGGCTCTACTTCGGCCATGCCTCCGGCTACCTCGACGAGTACGCCGAGCCGGTCCTGGTGGGCAACGGCTCCTGGTCGAACTACGACATCGCCGCCCCCGGCGACCGCACCGGCGACGGCCGGGTCGACATGCTCGCCCGCAGCCGCATCAACGGTGACCTGCGCCTCTACACGGGCACCGACGCCGCCGGCGGCGGCCTCGGCAGCGGTCCGGCCGCGATCGTCATCGGCACCGGCTGGACGGTCTCGCACCGCCCGCTGATCACTGCGCTGCCGGACGGCAACGGCGACGGCAAGACCGACATCTGGTCCTCCGGCGGCGATGCCAAGCTGTACTTCTACAGCGACATCAAGGGCAGCGGGACCGAGGTCGGCACCGGCGGCTGGCAGAACTTCTCCGCGCTGAGCTGACCGACACCGGCCGCACACGCGACACGACGCCGCCGAGGGGGGCGGGGGCCCGGTCCCCCGCCCCCCCTCAGGGCGGATCGGAGGGCGGCCGGGCGCCTCCCCGTCAGCGAAGTTCTTGCCCCGGGGCAAGTAGTCGGTCCGCGGTCCCAGAGGAGTCGGTGTCTCCGTTCGGCTCCACGGTCACCGGCGTCGCGCCGCCCTGCGAGCTGATGAGCCACGCCAACACCGGCTGAGTGAGCGGAGCACCACCTTCGTCCTCCCAGTGCGCCCGCCACCCACCACCGGGAACCACTCCCGCTATCCGGTGGACGCGCTCCAGATGAGAGAAGTCCTCGAAGTCCGTTACGGGCCTGAGCCCACCTCGTTCTGGGTCCACGATGAGAGCAGCGCCGGTGGTCGGGTGCCACGCCTCGACACCACGCTGCCGGCCCACCGCGGTCTCAGTGCCGGAAAAGAAGGCCATCCAGCCTGTCTCAGTGAAGTAGTCCACGCCAGGCATTCTCATGGATGTGCTCGCGCGCATCTCGCTCGCTCCCCACTGGGCCGCACGCATCGGTACGGTTCTGGGAGATGAGCCCGAACGAATGAGCCGTGACGCCCGGCTCCTGCCTCGCGTCTGCGGCCCACCACCACCTTGGGGGTGCATTGATGTTGGAGGAAGCCGAGGAGATCGGCCGTCGCGTACGGCGGGCACGGCTGCGACTTGGGATGCCACAGGCCGACCTCGATGCCGCTCTGGGGAAGACGCAGGGCTGGGTGTCCAAGATGGAACGCGGCCTGATCGAGCTCGACCGGGTCGGGCTGCTGAATCTCGTCGCCGCCGAGTTGCACGTGCATCCCAACGACCTGATCGGCCGGCCGTACGCGAGCAGCCCCGCCGAGAATCAGTGGCAGGTCTCGGCAGCAGCCATCCTGCACGAGCTGCGCCGCTACGACCTCGCGCCGATCTTCGACGGCGCCCCCCGCGCGTCCGGCGAGCTGTGGCGGGACATGACCCGCCTGCACCGCCTGCGGGACGCCGCGGCCAACACGGCGATCCTCGCCACCCTGCCCGACCTCCTGCGCGAGGCCCGCGCCCTGGCCGAGGCCGCGACCGGTCACGAGCGCGAGGAGGCATTCGCGATCTATGCCGTCGCGTGCAAGTTCGCCCACACCGCCGCGCACGCCTTGGGGCACCCCGAACTCGTCGCGATGGCCGCGGAGCGCGCTGCATGGGCGGCGCGCCTCTCGGCCGACCCCGTCAGGCCCGCGCTCGCCGACTGGATGCGTGTCTGGGACATGTGGGCGACGGCCGATTGGGACGACTCGCTCACCCTGTCCGACAAGGCCATCGCCAGCGTGCAGCGCGAGTATGAGCTCGGCGAGCCGCTCGCCCTACGGATGTGGGGCACGCTCCACCTGCGCGCCGCCGTCGCCGCGGCCCGTGCCGGCCGACCGGCCGAGGCCGACGAGCGGATCAACCACGCCCGCGACGCTGCCCGCCGAATGGCAGGCCACCACAACCCGCCGATCTACGACCGCCACTCGGTCACCTTCTCCCCCGGCAACGTGCAGATCCATGCGATCAGCGTCGCCCTGGAGACCGGCGAACAGACCAAGGCTCTCGCCATAAACCGCCGCACGGCCCCCGAGCTTGTCGCGGCCCTTCCCAACTCCCGCCAGGGACACCACCACATGGACCTCGCCCGCGCGTGGCTGTGGGATGGCAACCGCGACCGCGCGCTCGCCGAGCTGGAGACCGCGGAGCGGATCGCCCCACAGCTCGTAAGGAACCATCCGATCGCCCGGTCAACCCTCCGAAGCATCGTCTACGCCGAGCGGATCGCCACCCGCGAGAAGCTGCGCCGCATGTCAGACCGCTTCCACCTGGACGGATGAGGCGGTATTCCTCCGATTCATATTGGGCCTCTGACGCGCCCCTAACTTCTGGGGCATGACAGGACGACCAACACCCCATCTCCCTTCACAGGCAGGCAAGTTAGGGACGGCCGGGCCGTTCTGCCCACGACTCGGCGACCTCGCCCGCGACACCGCCAAGGATGGGCGAATCGGCGTCATCGTGACGCTGCCCAGAGTGGGCGCCAGCACGTACCACCTGCGTCCGCCGGGCGGTGGCGACGAGTGGTCGGCGCCCGCTGACGGAACCACCCTGCGCCCCGTCCCGGCGCAGACCACGTACGTGACCCCGATGCGGCGCGACGCCGTGTACGACCACCGGGCCCAGCAGAGCGCGCTGCCGGTCCTGGTCCACTACGACGACGGCGGTACGGCCGAGTCCCTGCTCGTCCTCACCCCGGACCAGGTCGAGTTGTACGCAATCCAGTTCGCGCGGCTCATCTCCCAGCGCGAACAGGCGCAGGGGAACGCCGCATGACCGCGCGCCAGGCTGCGCCGAGGGGGATCGCAGGCGGCGATCCGGTGGGCCGCTTCCTGAGCTGGATATGGGCGCTCGGCACTGCCGCCGGATTGGCCACGCTCGCCACCACGACCACCGCTGAGCTCGGCCACCGCGACGCGCTGTCGGCCATGACCGTCCCCGACTCCGGATTCCCGGCGCGCTGATCTCCCTGTTCTCCCGGATGACCCGACAGATCCCGGGCGAGCGGGGCACGCCTCGGCTGGCACCGTCCCCAGTCGCGCCGGCCGAGGCGCTTCACAGCACGTCCCATGCACCACTGACCAAGGAGGCAAGGACCGTGACCGCAATCCAGGAACGTCCCGCGACCGACGCGCGGAATCTCATCGGCGCCAAGCTGCGCGCGGCGCTCGTGTCCAACATGCAGGCCAAGTTCCCCGAGCTGACCGACGACAAGGCCGACCGCGGCGTCGGACAGATGCTCGCCTTCCTCGCGGCCGGCGCGCACAGCGACACCCCACTCAGCCCGTCCCCGCTCGTCGACGACTTCTGGCACGCCTTCCTGCTGCACACGCAGGCGTACCAGGACTTCTGCTCGGGCACGATCGGCACGTTCGTCCACCACCAGCCCGGATTCCTCGACAAGGAGGAGCACGGCGGCGGCAAGGCCCTGCGCGCCCGGACTGTCGACGCGATCGTCGAGGCCGGGTTCGTGATCGACATGGAGTTCTGGCCCGAGCTGGACCTCGCCGACTGCTCGCAGTGCCACGCCAACTGTCACAACAGCCCCAAGTACGCCTGACGTACCGCCTGCGGCCGGTCCTCGGCTTGTGCCACTCTGTGGCCGAGCCAGGGACCGGCTTCCGTTCTGCACGAGGAGTACGCGGGTGGACCGCACCGCATGGCTTGAACTCCCGCCCGAGGCCCGTAGCGCCGTCGAGACTTACACCGGCCCCGTCGAGCACGCCGAGACCGCAGAGACCGGCGTCATGGCCCGCCTCGCCTGCACCCTCCACACCGCCACCGGGCCCGTCTTCGTCAAGGGCACCCGGAGCGACGAGCCCACAGCGTGGATGTACGACTACGAAGCACGCGTGACCCGCGTCGCACCGCTCGCCCCCCGCGTGCTCTGGCAGGTCGACGCCGGCGGCTGGCTGCTCACCGGGTACGAGTACCTCGTCGGTCCCCACCCAGACCTCAGCCCCGGCTCACCCGACCTCGGCCCCTTCCTCGACGCGCTCACCACCATGTCCGAGACACCGTGGCCCGAGCAGGTCCGCAAGAAGCCCCTGCACCTCCGCTGGGCCGGGTTCTTCCCTGCCGACCACTCCCCCGATCTCGAAGGCCGGGCCCTCGTCCATTCCGACGTGTCGCCGCTGAACATGCTTGGCACGGAAGACGGCAT
This sequence comes from Streptomyces sp. NPDC058880, assembly GCF_042742535.1. Classification (NCBI taxonomy): domain Bacteria; kingdom Bacillati; phylum Actinomycetota; class Actinomycetes; order Kitasatosporales; family Streptomycetaceae; genus Streptomyces; species Streptomyces sp. NPDC058880. The sequence goes on along the minus strand of NZ_JBHYMC010000018.1, from coordinate 29,148 downwards.
TCGCGTACTGGACTGGGCTCTTGCCTGCCCCGGCCCGGCGTGGGCTGACGCAGCGTTCGCCATCCCGCGGTTCATTCACGCCGGCCACACCGCGGAGCAGGCCGAAGCCCTCGCCCAAGCAGTGCCCGCCTACAGCACCGCCGAGCCCTCGGCCGTCACCACCTTCGCAGCCACGCTGTGCGGTGTCTGGGAGAGCCGCGCTGCCAGCGACCCGGCGCCGCACCGTGCCCCCCTGATCGCTGCCGCCCGAGCCTGGACCATGCATCGCAGCCGTCAGGACGTGCACAGCGCTTAGTACCGAATCCCAGTGCGATCGCCCTACGCGGTTCCTCTCTTGGCCGTATGGATGCCACCGGCCCTGAGCCCCACCTGTTCGCGAACCGATGGCAGCGCTGCGGCCGGTTCCGCTCCGGTCCAGCCGGGGCCGGCCCATGTCCCGCTTCTTGAGCGCGGACACCTGCACGATCTGCTGCCACACGACGATCACCCACCGGGCGACGTGGCGTGCCCGCACGGCGAAGAGGGACACGTCGCTCTGATGTTCTACCGGCCCAAGACGGCGAGCGGTGAGGATCGGATCGTCGATCTCGACGAGCTGACCGTCGGTGCGCTCCTGGGTCACAAGCTGCGGCAGGAGGAGAAGCGCCGCAAGTGGAAGTCGGCGTACCGGGACCACGGGCTCGTGTTCGCCCATGAGGACGGCGACGCTCTGCGCCCGGATCGTCTCCAAGCTCTTCGGTGGACTGATCGACGCCGTCCCGCTCGAGGACGACGCGCACCTGCCCGACGGGAAGCCCGGACGGCTGCGGCTGCGGCACGGGTGGGCGTTGCTGGTGCTCGCCGCCAGGGGTGGCATGCGGGCCGCGCCAGGGCTCCTCGGGCACGCCACCGTGACGGTCACCACAGCCCCGTGGGGACGCCTGCCCGGTGAGGCCGGGTGCGAGGCGGTTCCCGGCCAAAGGCCAGAGATCGGCTCGCCTGATGGCACGGCAGACCCGGAAACGCCGAAGCCGCAGGTGCGATCGTTTCTGCACCTGCGGCTTGCGGTGGGGCGGGTGGGACTCGAACCCACGGCCGACGGATTATGAGTCCGCTGCTCTAACCGGCTGAGCTACCGCCCCTTCACGGCGTGGCGCGTACATCTGTGCGCGCCGTCTGCCGCAGCATAGCCGCTCATACGATCTCCTGCTTCGGATGCCTCGCATGATCGGCTTCGCCTGCCCAGTGAGACCGCGCCGAGGGCTGCCCGGTTCCCTGGACGGGCGATAAAGAAAGAAGAGGGCCCCGTAGGGCCCTCTCCTCTTCCTGCTCCCCCGGCTGGACTCGAACCAGCAACCCTCCGGTTAACAGCCGAATGCTCTGCCAATTGAGCTACAGGGGACTGCGCTCCCCCGACTGGACTCGAACCAGTAACCTGCCGGTTAACAGCCGGCTGCTCTGCCAATTGAGCTACAGGGGATTGCTGCGGTGCATCGAACAGCCCACCTCCGGCCTTGCCGGGGGGCGGGCGCCCGCTGCGAGACATAGATTAGCGCAAGCAGGGGGGTGCTCCGCCAATCGGTATCGACAGCAGGCCGGGCACCACACGACGAAGGGTGACAGGCATGCGGTACAAGGTCACGTTCGTGGTCGGACTGGCCCTCGGGTACGTGCTCGGGACGCGGGCCGGGCGCGAGCGCTACGAGCAGCTGAAGAAGTCCGCCCGGCAGATCGCGCAGAACCCGGCGGTGCGCAACGCCGCCGAGACCGCCGGCCACACCGGGCGCGAGTATGCCGGGAAGGCCTTCGCGGTCGTCAGTGAGAAGGTCGGGGACGCCGTGCCGGACTCGCTCGCCGGACGGGTGCGCGGACTGCGCGGCCGGGCCGGCGGCCAGGCCGCCGACGACGACTGGGGCACGAGCAACACCTGAGGCGCCACCGGCCGTACCCGGAGCCTCTGGAACCCGTGTGGTTCCAGGGGCTCCGGGGCGGTCAGGACCGGCCCCGGGTGCGGCAGAATTCTCCGCATGGGGATAGTCGCCGGGCTGGACAGCTCTTCCGCCTTCACACGCATCGTCGTCTGTGACACCGAGACCGGCGCCGTGCTGCGCCAGGGGTACGCGCCCCATCCGCAGCCGGCGGGCGAACCGGACGGCGCCAACCCCCACGAGACCGATCCACAGGCCTGGCTGCTCTCGCTCGGCGAGGCCGCCGGCGGCGGGATCCTGGAGGGCGTCCAGGCCATCGGCGTCTCCGCGCAGCAGCACGGCCTGCTGCCGCTGGACCCGCAGGGCGCCCTGGTGCGCCCGGCCCTCGTCGGGAACGACAAGCGCGGTCAGGTCGCGGCCGCCGAGCTCACGGAGGCCCTCGGCGGACGGCACGCCTGGGCCGAGGCGGTGGGCTCGGTCCCGCACTCCGCGCAGCCCGTCGCCAAGCTCGCCTGGCTGGCCCGCACCGAGCCCGAGGCGGCCCGCCGGGTGGCCGTGCTGATGTCCGCGCACGACTGGCTGGTCTGGCAGCTGCTGGGCCGTCCGGCTCGCCGCACCACCGACCGCGGCGGGGCCTCCGGCACCGGCTACTGGTCGGCGGCCGCCGGGGCCTGGCGGCCCGACCTGGTCGAGCTGGCGCTCGGGCACCGGGCCCTGCTGCCCGAGGTGCTCGGCCCGGCCGACGCGGCCGGGACCACGCCCGAGGGGCTGCTGATATCGGCCGGTACCGGCGAGACCATGGCCGCGGCCCTCGGCCTGGGACTGGGCCCCGGCGACGCGGTGGTCTCGCTGGGCGCGTCCGGTTCGGTGATGGCGGTGCACCGCGAGGCGCTGTCGGAGCCGGGCGGGCTGATCACCTCCCTGGCCGACGCCACCGGCATGCACCTGCCCGTGGTGAACACCTCCAACGCCGTACGGACCCTGCGCGGCACCGCCGAACTGCTCGGCACCGACCTGGAGGGGCTGTCCGGGCTCGCGCTGAAGTCGACGCCGGGCGCGCACGGCCTCGTACTCCTGCCGTATCTGGAAGGCGAGCGGACGCCGAATCTGCCGCACTCCGCCGGGACCCTCACCGGGCTGCGCCGGGACTCGATGAAGCCCGAGCACCTGGCCCGGGCGGCCTTCGAGGGCATGCTGTGCGGCCTGGTGGACGCCCTCGACGTGCTGCGCTCGCGCGGGGTCGAGATCCGCCGGGTGTTCCTGCTCGGCGCGGCCGCCGAGCTGCCCGCCGTGCAGGCCGCGGCGCCCGGACTGTTCGGGACACAGGTCGTCGTGCCGGCGCCGGCGGACTACGCGGCGCTGGGCGCCGCCCGCCAGGCGGCCTGGGCCCTCGGTGTGGCGCAGGGCACCCTGGCCCCGCACACTCCGCCGGTCTGGCCCGCCCCCGCGGCGCAGGTCTTCGAGCCGGGCGAGGACTTCCCGGCGTGGCAGGGCGTGCGCCAGCAGTACATCGCGACGCGGGAGCAGATCCACCCCGGGGCGTTCTGACCGGACCCCTGCGGGGGGCCTGGGTCTCTCGCGGGAGTCCTGGGTCCCCCTGCCGGGCGGCTGGTCCTTTTGACCGGCCTTTGCGAAATCCGGTGGGGTTCGATGGTCCGTTTGGCCGAAGATGGGTTGAACCCCCTCGACTGTGCCGACCGGAGCCTGCGCGTGCTCATACGACTTCTGCGGACCCACCTGGGTCCGTACCGGAAACCCATCGCGGCGCTGGTCCTGCTGCAACTGCTGCAGACCAGTGCCAGCCTCTACCTGCCCACCCTGAACGCCGACATCATCGACAACGGTGTCGTCAACGGCGACACCGGCTACATCCTGCGCTTCGGCGCGCTGATGCTCGGCGTCTCGCTCGTCCAGCTCGTCTGCAACGTCGGAGCCGTCTACTACGGTGCCCGCACGGCGGCGGCCGTCGGCCGCGACGTCCGGGCCTCGGTCTTCGACCGGGTGCAGAGCTTCTCCGCACGGGAGCTCGGCCAGTTCGGCGCCCCGTCCCTGATCACCCGTACGACCAATGACGTGCAGCAGGTCCAGATGCTGGTCCTGATGACCTTCACCCTGATGGTCTCGGCGCCGATCATGTGCGTCGGCGGCATCGCCATGGCGCTCTCGCTGGACGTGAAGCTGTCGGGCGTCCTGCTGGCCGTGGTGCCCGTGCTCGGGATCTCGGTCGGTGCCATCGTCTTCCGGACGCGGCCGCTGTTCCGCCGGATGCAGGAGCGTCTGGACACCGTGAACCGGGTGCTGCGCGAGCAGATCACCGGCAACCGGGTGATCCGGGCCTTCGTCCGCGACGACTACGAGAAGGACCGCTTCCGCGAGGCCAACGCCGACCTCACCGGCGTCTCCCTGGCCGCGGGCAAGCTGCTGGCCCTGATGTTCCCGACCGTGATCGTGGTCGTGAACATCTCCAGCGTCGCCGTGATCTGGTTCGGTGCGATGCGCGTCGACAGCGGCGGCATGGAGATCGGCCAGCTGACGGCCTTCCTCGCCTATCTGATGCAGATCGTCATGTCCGTGATGATGGCCACCTTCATGTTCATGATGGTGCCGCGCGCCGAGGTCTGCGCCGAGCGCATCCAGGAGGTGCTGGACACCGAGTCCAGCGTCGTCCCACCCGCCGACCCGGTGCGCGCACTCGGCCGCAGCGGGCTCCTGGAGCTGCGCGGGGCCGACTTCCGCTACCCGGGCGCCGAGGCTCCGGTCCTGCGCGGCGTGGACCTGGTGGCCCGCCCCGGCGAGACCACGGCGGTGATCGGCTCCACCGGAAGCGGCAAGTCCACCCTGCTCGGCCTGGTTCCGCGGCTGTTCGACGCGACCGGCGGAGAGGTGCTGGTCGACGGCGAGGACGTGCGCCGCCTCGACCCCGAACTCCTGGCGAAGACGGTCGGCATGGTCCCTCAGAAGCCCTACCTGTTCTCCGGCACCATCGCCTCCAACCTGCGCTACGGGCGCCCGGACGCGAGCGACGAGGAGCTGTGGCAGGCCCTGGAAGTGGCCCAGGCCAAGGAGTTCGTCGCGGCGCTGGAGGGCGGTCTGGAGGCCCCGGTCGCCCAGGGCGGCACCAACGTCTCCGGCGGCCAGCGCCAGCGCCTGGCCATCGCCCGCACACTCGTACAGCGTCCGGAGATCTACCTCTTCGACGACTCCTTCTCGGCCCTGGACTACGCGACGGACGCGGCGCTGCGCGCGGCGCTCGCCCGCGAGACCGAGGACGCGACCGTGGTCATCGTCGCCCAGCGGGTCGCGACGATCCGCGACGCCGACCGGATCATCGTCCTGGACGAGGGGCAGGTCGTGGGCGAGGGACGCCACCACGAGCTGATGGCCGGCAACGAGACCTACCGGGAGATCGTGCTCTCCCAGCTGACGGAGGCGGAGGCCGCATGAGCGGGCCCGGAGGACGGATGATGATGGGGCCGGCCCAGCGGTCCCTGGATTTCAAGGGATCGGGCAAACGGCTGCTGGGCCAGCTCGCACAGGACCGGGCGAAGCTGTGGGGCATGGTCCTGGCCGTTGTCGGCAGCGTCGCCTGCGCGGTCGTCGGACCGAAGATCCTCGGCGAGGCGACCGACCTGGTCTTCGCGGGGATCGTCGGCCGGGAGATGCCGGCCGGCCTGACCAAGCAGCAGGCGCTGGACGGGATGCGCGCCCAGGGCGACGGCGGCATGGCGGACATGCTGTCCGGCACCGACTTCACCCCGGGCCGGGGCATCGACTTCGGTGCCGTCGGGGTCGTGGCGATCTGGGCTCTGGTGGTCTTCACCCTGGCCGGGCTGCTGATGCTGGTGGCGACCCGGCTGTCGAACCACGTCATGAACGGCACCCTGTACCGGCTGCGCGAGGAGCTTCAGGCGAAGCTGTCGCGGCTGCCGCTGTCGTACTTCGACCAGCAGAAGCGCGGCGAGGTGCTGAGCCGGGCCACCAACGACATCGACAACATCGGCCAGACGCTGCAGCAGACGATGGGTCAGCTGCTGAACTCGCTGCTGACCATCGTCGGTGTGCTCGCGATGATGTTCTGGATCTCGCCGCTGCTGGCGCTGGTCGCCGTGGGAACCGTACCGGTCTCGGTGTACGTCGCCGCGAAGATCGGCAAGAAGTCGCAGCCGCAGTTCGTGGAACAGTGGAAGACGACCGGTGCGCTCAACGCCCACATCGAGGAGATGTACTCGGGGCACAACCTGGTCAAGGTCTTCGGTCGGCAGAAGGAGTCCGCGGCGGTCTTCGCCGAGCAGAACGACGCACTGTTCCGGGCCTCGTTCAAGGCTCAGCTGGTCAGCGGCATCATGCAGCCGGTGATGTTCTTCATCTCGAACATCAACTACGTGCTGATCGCGGTGGTCGGCGGGCTGCGGGTCGCCTCCGGCACCCTGTCGATCGGTGACGTGCAGGCCTTCATCCAGTACTCGCGGCAGTTCTCGATGCCGCTCACGCAGGTCGCGTCGATGGCGAACCTCGTGCAGTCCGGTGTCGCCTCGGCGGAGCGGGTCTACGAGCTGCTGGACGCCCCGGAGCAGGAGCGCGACGCCGACGTGCCGGAACGCCCGCAGGAGCTGCGCGGACAGGTCACCTTCGACAAGGTGGCCTTCCGCTACGAGCCGGACCGGCCGCTGATCGAGAACCTCTCGCTGGCGGTGGAGCCGGGTCACACGGTCGCGATCGTCGGCCCGACGGGGGCCGGGAAGACCACCCTGGTGAATCTGCTGATGCGGTTCTACGAGGTCACCGGCGGCGAGATCGCGCTGGACGGGGTGGACATCGCCAAGATGACCCGCGAGGAACTGCGCGCGGGCATCGGCATGGTGCTCCAGGACACCTGGCTGTTCGGCGGCACCATCGCGGAGAACATCGCGTACGGCGCTTCGCGCCAGGTCGCGCGCGCCGAGATCGAGGAGGCGGCGCGGGCGGCGCACGCGGACCGGTTCATCCGGACCCTGCCGGACGGCTACGACACGGTGCTGGACGACGAGGGTGCGGGGGTCAGCGCGGGCGAGAAGCAGCTGATCACCATCGCCCGGGCGTTCCTGTCGGACCCGGTGATCCTGGTCCTCGACGAGGCGACGAGCTCGGTGGACACCCGTACCGAAGTACTGATCCAGAAGGCGATGGCGCGGCTCGCGCACGGCCGTACGTCCTTCGTGATCGCGCACCGGCTCTCCACCATCCGCGACGCCGACCTGATCCTGGTGATGGAGAGCGGATCGATCGTCGAGCAGGGCACGCACGAGGAGCTGCTGGCGTCCGGCGGTGCCTACGCCCGCCTGTACGCGGCGCAGTTCGCCCAAGCGGTCGCCGAGGTCGACTGACCGCGGCGCGGACGGGCCGGGGGCGTCCTCCGGGGCGCCCCCCGCCGTGGCCGCGGGCGCCGTGCGCGTCCGCTCCGGTCGGGGGCCGCTCAGTCGAGGTAGCCGCGCAGCTGGTCGGCGAAGGCGTGGTCGCGCAGCTTGTTGAGGGTCTTGGACTCGATCTGGCGGATCCGCTCGCGCGTCACGCCGAAGATCCGGCCGATCTCCTCCAGGGTGCGCGGCCGTCCGTCGGCAAGCCCGTACCGCAACTGCACGACCTTGCGCTCGCGTTCGCCGAGGGTCGACAGGACCGCCTCCAGGTGCTCGCGCAGCAGGAAGAAGGCGGCCGACTCCACGGGGGAGGCGGCGTCCCCGTCCTCGATGAGATCGCCGAGCGCGACGTCCTCCTCCTCGCCGACGGGTGCGTGCAGGGAGACGGGCTCCTGGGCGAGGCGCAGTACTTCCAGGACCCGCTCCGGGGTCAGTTCCAGGTGGACGGCGACCTCTTCGGCGGTGGGCTCGTAGCCGCGTTCCTGGAGCATGCGGCGCTGGACGCGGACGACGCGGTTGATCAGCTCGACGACGTGGACGGGGACCCGGATGGTCCGGGCCTGGTCGGCGAGGGCCCGGGACATCGCCTGCCGGATCCACCAGGTCGCATAGGTCGAGAACTTGTACCCGCGGGCGTAGTCGAACTTCTCGACGGCCCGGATCAGCCCGAGGTTCCCCTCCTGGACCAGGTCGAGCATGGTGAGCCCGCGGCCCACGTACCGTTTGGCTACGGAGACGACCAGCCTCAGGTTCGACTCGATGAGGCGGCGTTTGGCCATGCGCCCCATGACGACGAGCCGGTCGAGGTCGACGGCGAGTTGGGAGTCGAGGTCGGGGGTGCTGCCGAGTTTCTCCTCGGCGAACAGTCCGGCTTCCACGCGCCGCGCCAGGTCCACCTCCTCGGCGGCGGTGAGCAGCGGGATCCTGCCTATCTCGCGCAGGTACTGCCGGAAGAGGTCTGCGGAAGGTCCCGCCCCGCCCCCGTCGCCGTCCCGGCTGCGCTGTACCGGCACCGGCGCCGGCTCGATCAGCTCCAGTACCTCGGGCTCTTCGTCCACGGCTTCGGCCTCCGAGGACTCGCTCGCGTTCACGGTCAGGGTCCGGGTCTGCACGGGGGCGACCTCCAGGGCTCCGAGGACGGGGGCACCGCATTCAGTGTGGGGTAAGACACATAGCTGCCACGAGGGGCGTGCGAGCACTTTCTGAGTCCGGTGCGTGACCGATGGTTACCCCCGGCCGGGAACCCCGATGCGGATCGGACACATGTCCGAGACGATCGGCTCCATGCGCGCGTACGAAACCCACGTGACGGTGCGCTGCGCGGACGCGGCGGAGCTGGCGCGGCTCGACACCTGGGCCGCCGCGCGGAAGTGGGAGGTGACGCACGTCCAACCGGCCCGGGGGCGGGCGGTGTCGCGGCCGGTGCCGACCCTGCCGGACCGCACGGGCCACGAACGGCCGGTGCGGGTGCGGACGTCGACGCGCTGATCCGGGAGCTCGACTCGGCCGGGTACGAAGTGTCAACGGGGCAGCGGAAGTTCGTGCTCTACGACAGCGACCGTCGGTGGACGAAGCCCGGCTCGGGCCGTGAGGCGGTGGACCCTTCCGGTCACAGCGCTAGGCCGGTTCGACGCGGACCGCGCAGACCTTGAACTCGGGCATGCGGGAAGTGGGGTCGAGGGCCGGGTTGGTCAGGGTGTTGGCGCGGCCCTCGCCCGGCCAGTGGAAGGGCATGAAGACCGTGTCCGCGCGGATGGCGTCCGTGATGCGGGCCGGGGCCACCGCGCGGCCGCGGCGGGAGGTGACGGCGAGGAGGCTGCCGTCGACCGCGCCGAGCCGGGCCGCGAGGCGGGGGTGGAGCTCCACGAAGGGGCCGGGGGCGGCCTCGTTGAGCTCGTCCACCCGGCGGGTCTGGGCGCCGGACTGGTACTGGGCGACCACGCGGCCGGTCGTGAGCAGCAGCGGGTAGTCCGCGTCGGGAACCTCGGCGGCGGCGCGGTGGGCGACCGGGACGAACCGGGCCCGGCCGTCCTCGGTGGCGAAGCCGTCCAGGAAGAGGCGCTCGGTACCGGTCGAGCCGTCGGGGCAGGGCCAGAAGACGCCCTGCTCGGCCTGGATGCGGTCGTAGGTGATGCCCGAGTAGTCCGCCGGGCCGCCGGCCGAGGCGCGGCGCAGTTCGTCGAAGACTTCCTCGGGGGCGATGGGGAAGCCCTTCTCGATGCCGAGGCGGGCGGCGAGCCCGTGCAGGACCTCCAGGTCGCTGCGGACGCCCGGCGGCGGGGTGAGGGCGCGGCGGCGCAGCAGGACGCGGCCTTCCAGGTTGGTGGTGGTGCCGGTCTCCTCCGCCCACTGGGTGACGGGGAGGACGACGTCCGCGAGGGCGGCGGTCTCGGAGAGGACGACGTCGGCCACGGCGAGGAAGTCCAGCGAGCGGATCCGGTCCTCCACGTGGGCGGCGCGCGGAGCCGAGACCACCGGGTTGGAGCCCATCAGCAGGAGGGACTTCACCTCGGAGCCGAGGGCGTCGAGGAGTTCGTAGGCGCTGCGGCCGGGTCCGGGGAGGCTGTCGGGGTCGACGCCCCAGACCCCGGCGACGTGGGCCCGTGCGGCCGGGTCGGTGAGTTTGCGGTAGCCGGGGAGCTGGTCGGCCTTCTGGCCGTGCTCGCGGCCGCCCTGGCCGTTGCCCTGGCCGGTGAGGCAGCCGTAGCCGGAGAGGGGACGTCCGGCGCGGCCGGTGGCCAGACACAGGTTGATCCAGGCGCCGACGGTGTCGGTGCCCTTGGACTGCTGCTCGGGGCCGCGGGCGGTCAGCACCATCGCGGACTCCGGGGCGCAGAAGAGGGCGACCGCCTCGCGCAGCGCCGGGACCGGGACGCCGGTGATGCGTTCCACCAGCTCGGGCCAGTGGGCCATGGCTGCGGCCCGGGCCTCCTCCCAGCCGGTGGTGCGGGCGGCGATGAACTCCTCGTCGGTGCGGCCGTCGGCGACGACGAGGTGCAGGAGGCCGAGGGCGAGGGCGAGGTCGGTTCCGGGGCGGGGGGCCAGGTGCAGGTCGGCTTGCGCGGCGGTGCGGGTGCGGCGGGGGTCGATGACGACGAGGGTGCCGCCGTTGGCCTTGAGCTCGGTGAGGTAGCGCAGGGCGGGCGGCATGGTCTCGGCCAGGTTCGAGCCGACGAGGATCACGCAGCCGGTGCGGGGCACGTCCTCCAGTGGGAAGGGCAGGCCCCGGTCGAGCCCGAAGGCCTTCTGGTGCGCGGCAGCGGCCGAGGACATGCAGAAGCGGCCGTTGTAGTCGATCTGCGAGGTGCGCAGGGCGACGCGGGCGAACTTGCCGAGCGCGTACGCCTTCTCGTTGGTGAGCCCGCCGCCGCCGAAGACACCGACGGCGTCCGGGCCGTGCGTGCGGGCCGTGCGGGTGAGGCCCGCGGCGACGACGTCGAGGGCCTCCTCCCAGGTAGCGGGTTCGAGCCGCCCTGCGTGGGTGCGGACGAGCGGCTCGGTCAGGCGCACCCGGGAGGAGAGCACGGCGGGGGCGGTGCGGCCCTTGCCGCACAGCGCGCCCCGGTTCACCGGGAAGTCGGCCCGCTCCTCCACTGCCACGCCCCCGCCGCCCGGCTCGGGGCGCAGGTTCATCCCGCACTGCAGGGCGCAGTAGGGGCAGTGCGTGGCGGTGGCGGCGGCGGTTCCCGGGGTGTGCATACGGTCCAGCGTGCGTCAGCGGTGTTACACGGGCAGCCGCCTCCGGTTACACCTCCCGTACGGGTGGCTCAGCGCCGCCCGCCCGCCCCGGTGAGGAACCGCCCGCCCCGGACGAACCGCGGGCCGGCGGCCTCGGCTCCCTCCGCCTCCAGCACGTCGGTGATCAGCACCCGGCCGCCGCCGTCCACGACGGACCGCGCCGCCGCGGCGCCCGGCCCGCGCGCTCCGCCGGTGATGACGACCGCCTTGCCGCTCAGATCCACTGACGCCGCATCCCGCCCCCTGACGCAGCATCGGCCGATCCGGCATATGGCCGTTCGGCATGTCCGGCGGCGCGTCAGTCCGCCGGAGCCGCCAGAGCGCGCGACACCCCCTCCTCCTTCGGGCCCAGGAAGCGCGGGGAGGGCTTGAGGACCGCGTCGAGCGCCGCCTTGCCCGACGCGAAGAGCTCCCGCGTCTGACCGTAGTACCAGGTGGCGTCGTGCACGTCGGCCACCCCGACGCCGTACGCATCCAGACCCGCCGCCTGGCACAGCGCGACGGCCCGGCGTATGTGGAAGCCCTGGGTGACCAGCACGGCCCGCTCGACCCCGAAGATCTCCTTGGCCCGCACGCAGGAGTCCCAGGTGTCGAAGCCGGCGTAGTCGCTGACGATCCGGGTGTCCGGGACCCCGTGCTCGGTCAGGTACCTGCGCATGGCGTCGGGCTCGTCGTACTCCTCGCGGCTGTTGTCCCCGGTGACCAGCACCACCCTGGCCTTGCCCGTGCGGTACAGCTCGGCGGCCGCGTCGAGCCGGTCGGCGAGATAGGGGGTGGGCCGCCCCCGCCACAGGCCGGCTCCGAACACCACCGCCACGTCGGCGGCGGGCGCGTCGGCCGTCGTCCGCAGCCGGTCGGCCGCCGATGCGTGCGTCCATGCCGACGGGAGCAGCGCCAGCACGCAGCCCGCCATGACGGCCTGCACCGCCAGCCGCCGGCCCGGGAGTCCGCGCAGCCACCGCGGCCGCCCTCCCGGCCGCCCGTCCGCCACCGCGCGCACCACGGCGCCCGCCCTCGCCCTCGCCCGGCTCCTGATGTCCATGACCGCCCCTCCCGCACACCGCCCGCACGCACCGTTCGCACGCACCGTTCGCACACACTGACGATCGTCGCCCGGCCCGGAGTTCCGCGACCGCCCCGTTTCACCCGTACGAACGACCGAAGTGAGCACCCTGCAAAGACCCGTCACCCCGGCGCAACGCACCGGCAACGTGCAGCCCGCAGGATCGGTTCATGACGGAGCCGGTGCACCCTTCCGACAGCCCCTTCCTCCCCTCCCTCCCGTTCGGCAGCGCGGCCGAGCTGCTGACCCGGATCACCACCCAGCTCGGCACGCAGCTCAGCGGACTGCGACCGCCCCGCACCCGCCCCCTCGGAGACCGCCCATGCAGCAGCCCTCCCTCGTCGCCGTGGCCCACGGCAGCCGCGACCCACGCGCCCTGCACACCGCCCTCGCCCTCCTCGACCGGGTCCGCGAGCTCCGCCCGCGGCTCGACGTCAGGCTCGGCCACATCGAGCTGAACGCCCCGCTGCTCGACGACACCCTGCGCGGGACGTCCGGCGCTGCCGTGCTCGTCCCGCTGCTGCTCGGCCGTGGGCACCACGTCAAGCACGACCTCCCCGCGGCCGCCGCCCGGGCCACCCACCTGCACATCCGCGTCGCCGCCCCGCTGGGCCCGCACCCGCTGCTCGTCGAGGCCCTGTACGAACGGCTCGTGGAGGCCGGCTGGACCCCCGGCACCGCCGTGGTGCTCGCCGCCGCCGGTTCCCGCGATCCCGACTCGGCGGCCGACACCCGCCGCACCGCCACCCTGCTCGCCGGCCGCCTCGGCGTCCCGGTGGTGCCCGCCTACGCCTCGGCCGCCGCGCCCACCACCTCCGAGGCCGTGCGGGCACTCGCCGCCCGCGGCCACCACCGCACGGCCGTGGCCTCGTACTTCGCCGCTCCCGGCCGGTTCGCCGCCCAGACCGCCGCGGCCTCGCCCGGTCCCGCAGCGGCCCCGCTGGGCGACCATCCGGCCCTGGCCCGGCTGTTGCTGCGCCGCTACGACGAGGCCCTGGCCCGTCCCGCCGCGCTCCCCCGGCCGGATCTCGTCTCCGCGTGATCGGCGGTTCGTCAGTCGTTGCGGTTACCGTCTTGTCATGGAAGGCACCGCGCACGCCCCCGCAGACGACCTCTACTCCCCCTACGACCCGGCCGACACCGAGCGCTGGGCCGCCGAGCCCGACAAACGCCCCGGCCGCACCGCCTTCCAGCGCGACCGCGCGCGCGTGCTGCACTCCGCCGCGCTGCGCCGCCTCGCCGGGAAGACCCAGGTGGTCACGCCCGGCAGCCGCTCCTACGACTGGGACGCCAGCCCGCGGACCCGGCTCACGCACTCCCTGGAGTGCGCCCAGGTCGGACGGGAGCTCGGCGCCGCGCTCGGCTGCGACCCCGACCTCGTCGAGGCCGCCTGCCTCTCGCACGACATGGGGCACCCGCCCTTCGGCCACAACGGCGAGGAGGCGCTCAACGAGTTCGCCAAGGACTGCGGCGGCTTCGAGGGCAACGCCCAGTCGCTTCGTCTGCTGACACGGCTGGAACCCAAGCGGTTCGTGCCCGACCCGGCGACCGGGCGGCCGGTCAGCGTGGGCCTCAACCTCACCCGGGCCTGTCTGGACGCCGCCACCAAGTACCCGTGGGCCCGGGGCGGGCATCCGACGGACCCCGGCTCGGTCAAGTTCGGGGCGTACGAGGACGACCTGCCGGTCTTCGAGTGGCTGCGCCGCGGCGCACCGGCCGACCGCAAGTGCTTCGAGGCCCAGGTGATGGACTGGGCGGACGACGTCGCCTACTCCGTCCACGACTTCGAGGACGGCCTGCACGCCGGACACCTCGATCCGAACCTCCTCTTCGCCGAGCCCGAGCGGGCAGCCATCTGGCAGGTCGCCATCGGCCGGTATGTGCCCGCCGACACCTCCCCCGACGAGTTGCGGTCCGCCCTCGACCGGCTGATGGAGCAGGAGTGGTGGCCGCACGGGTACGACGGGTCCGCCGTCGCCCAGGCCCGCCTGAAGGACGCCACGAGCCAGCTGATCGGCCGTTTCTGCCTGGCTGCCGAAGGGGCCACCCGGGAGGCGTACGGCTCGGGCCGCCTCACCCGGTACGGCGCCGAGCTGGTGGTCCCGCGCGAGGCGCGCCACGAGTGCGCGGTCCTCAAAGCGGTCGCCGACCTGTACGTCATGCAGCGTGACGAGCAGGAGCGGATCCGCGCCGACCAGCGCATCGTCCTGGCCGAACTGGCCGAGGCGCTCAGCGTCCGCGCGCCCGAGGGCCTGGACCCGCAGTTCCGGGCCATCTTCGACGGCGCCGCGGACGACAAGGCCAGGAAGCGGGCGGTCATCGATCAGATCGCGTGCCTCACCGACGCTTCCGCGCGTTCCCTGCACGCACGTCTCACCCGGCGGGCCCGACGCGCCGAAGGGTGAGCCGATCGAGCCATTCCCCCTTCACGAGGCAGGCTCGGTGCGGGACGCTCGCATGTGGCCGCATGTGGCGCAGAGGTTATGAGGAGGCATCAGGTGGTCGACGCACACAGGACGTTCGTCATCGTCGGCGCGGGGCTGGCCGGGGCCAAGGCGGCCGAGACGCTGAGGTCCGAGGGGTTCACGGGGCGGGTGATCCTGATCGGCGACGAGCGCGACCACCCGTACGAGCGCCCCCCGCTGTCCAAGGGCTACCTGACGGGCAAGGAGGAGCGGGAGAGCGTCTTCGTCCACGAGCCGTCCTGGTACGCGGCCTCCGACATCGAGCTGCACCTCGGCCAGCCCGCCGTGCACCTCGACCGGGAGGCCAAGAAGGTGGTCCTCGGGGACGGCACGGTCGTGCACTACGACAAGCTACTGCTGGCCACCGGCGCCGAGCCGCGCCGGCTGGAGATCCCGGGAACCGGGCTGGCCGGCGTGCACCACCTGCGTCGGCTCGCGCACGCCGAGCGGCTGCGCCACGTCCTGGCGGGCCTCGGCCGGGACAACGGACACCTGCTGATCGCGGGCGCCGGGTGGATCGGCCTGGAGGTCGCCGCCGCGGCCCGCGGATACGGCGCCGAGGTGACCGTCGTCGAACCGGAGGCCACCGCGCTGCACGCCGTACTCGGCCCCGAGGTCGGCCGGCTCTTCGGCGACCTGCACGCCGAGCACGGCGTGCGCTTCCACTTCGGTGCCCGGCTGACCGAGATCATCGGGCAGGACGGCATGGTGCTGGCCGCCCGGACCGACGACGGCGAGGAACATCCCGCGCACGCCGTGCTCGCCGCGATCGGGGCGGCGCCGCGGACGGCCCTCGCCGAGACCTCGGGGCTGGCCCTGGTCGACCGGGAGCACGGCGGCGGGATCGCCGTGGACGCCGCCCTGCGCACCTCCGACCCGGACATCCACGCGGTCGGTGACGTCGCGGCCGCCCACCACCCGGTGCTCGGGACCCGGCTGCGGGTCGAGCACTGGGCGAACGCGCTGAACGGCGGCCCGGCCGCGGCCCGGGCGATGCTGGGGCACGACGTCGCCTACGACCGGGTGCCGTACTTCTTCTCGGACCAGTACGACGTGGGCCTGGAGTACTCGGGCTACGCCCCGCCCGGCGGCTACGACCAGGTGCTGATCCGCGGCGACGTCGGCAAGCGGGAGTTCATCGCCTTCTGGCTGTCAGAGGGCCGGGTCCTCGCCGGGATGAACGTGAACGTGTGGGACGTCACCGAGCACATCCAGGCCCTGATCAGGGCAAAGGTGCCCGTTGACCGCGAAGCTCTGTCGGATCCGTCGGTTCCGCTTGAGTCGCTGGTCCCGACCGCGGGGGCCTGACGGGTTTGCCCGCGCCCGGCCGTAGACTTCACGGGTGGCAGGACGGATCAATGACGACGACGTGAAGGCGGTACGGGACGCGGTCCCGATCGACGCCGTGGTCTCGGACTACCTCCAGCTGCGCAACGCGGGCGGGGGCAACCTCAAGGGCCTGTGCCCCTTCCACGACGAGAAGTCCCCCTCCTTCCAGGTCAGCCCCAGCAAGGGCCTCTACCACTGCTTCGGCTGCCAGGCGGGCGGGGACACCCTCGACTTCGTCATGAAGATCGACCATCTCTCCTTCTCCGAGGCGGTCGAGCGCCTGGCCGGCCTGGCCGGAATCACCCTGCGCTACGAGGAGGGCGGCTACACCGCCGGCACCAGCGGCCGCGGCGAGCGCATCCGGCTGGTCGAGGCGCACCGGGAAGCCGCCCGGTTCTACGTCGACCAGCTGGACGGCCCCGAGGCCGCGATCGGCCGCACGTTCCTGGCCGAGCGCGGCTTCGACCAGGCCGCCGCCGCTCACTTCGGCGTCGGCTACAGCCCGGCCGGATGGGACCACCTGACCCGCTTCCTGCGCGGCAAGGGCTTCACCGACAAGGAGCTGATCACCTCCGGGCTCGCCCAGGACAGCCGCAGCGGCAAGCCGATCGACCGCTTCCGCGGCCGGCTGATGTGGCCGATCCGCGACACCAGCGGCGAGGTGGTCGGCTTCGGTGCACGCAAGCTGCGCGACGATGACAACGGGCCGAAGTACCTGAACACCCCCGAGACCGCGATCTACCGCAAGTCCCAGGTGCTGTACGGCGTCGACCTGGCCAAGAAGGAGATCGCCAAGACCTCCCGGGCCGTGGTGGTCGAGGGCTACACGGACGTGATGGCCTGCCACCTGGCCGGCGTCACCACCGCCATCGCGACCTGTGGCACCGCCTTCGGCGGGGACCACATCAAGATCCTCCGCCGTCTGCTGATGGACAACGCCACAGCCGAGGTGATCTTCACGTTCGACGGTGACGCGGCCGGGCAGAAGGCGGCCCTGCGGGCCTTCGAGGACGACCAGAAGTTCGCGGCCGAGACCTCGATCACCATCGCCCCCGGCGGCATGGACCCCTGCGACCTGCGCCTCGCGCAGGGTGACGCGGCCGTCGTCGGCCTGGTGGAGGCACGCACCCCGCTGTTCGAGTTCGCGCTGCGGCACATCGTCTCCCGGCACAACCTGGAGAACCCGGCGGGACGGGCGGCCGCGCTGGACGAGGCGGCCCCCGTCGTCGCCAACATCAAGAACATCGCCATCCAGCACGAGTCGGCGGTCCAGCTGGCCGGCATGCTGGGCATCCGCGACGAACAGTTCGTGGTCAAGCGGGTCGCGCAGCTCGCCCGGTGGGCACGTGAGCGCGGCCAGGGCGGCGGACCTCAGGGAGGCCGGCCGGGCGGAAGCCAGCAGCGGGGCCGCCCGGCCCGCGAGGACGTTCCCGCGCCCGCCGCACCGCCGGCCGCCGGGCCCGCGCTGAACCTGCGCAGCCCCGCCCACCGCACCGAGCGCGAGCTGCTGAAGCTGGCCCTCCAGCGGCCTGCCCTGGTGTCCCCGGCCTTCGACGCCTACGGGATCGACGAGTTCACCGCCCCGCCCTACGCCGCCGTACGCCAGGCCATCCAGGAAGCGGGAGGTGCCGCCGACGCCGACGACGGCTACGTGGCCCGGGTGCGCGAGGCCGCCCCGAACGACACGGTGCGTGCCCTCGTGACCGAGCTGGCGGTGGAGGCGATCCACGCGAAGACGGTCGACGAGGTCTACGCGGGGGTCCAGCTGGTCCAGGTCCGGCTGCGCGCGGTCGACCGGCGGGTCCACGAGGTCCAGGGCACGCTGTCACGGCTCGGCGCGCAGGCGCCGCCGGAACAGCTGGCGGCGGTCCAGGAGGAGCTGTGGGTGCTCCAGCAGTACGGGCAGCGCCTGCGCAACCGCGGCGCCGAGGGACTCTAGTGCGCTGAGGAGGCCCCGGCGCGGTTTCGGCCCACGCCGCTCACCGGGTGGCGGAGGCCGGTGGACGGCGTCCCGGCCGGTGGCAGGGCGGTGAAGGGCCACCGCATCAGGGCCTGTCCCGGCCGGTGTCCGGGCCGTGTCCGGACCGCGTGGCGGAACGGTCGAACCAGTCTCCCCCGGGTATCTCCGTCCCCCGGGCCAGCAGCTCGCGGGCGATCAGCGGGGACGCCAGGTAGACCCAGGCGCGCACCGCGGTGCCGTCGGAGAGCAGGGCCCGGCGGGCGAACCGGTCGTAGACGTTCCCCGGCCGCCCGGGGCCCTCGTACTCCTCCAGCCGGTCCAGTTCGGCCAGCACTTCCCGGTACCTGCCGGGCTCTGCCGTGATCAGCTCCCCGACCACGGCGGTGCCCGGCCGGTGGACCGCGTACGGATAGCCCGGGCCGTCGTAGAGGGCCGCGTCCGGCAGGACGGCCGACTCCTCGGAGGCCGTGCGGCCGCGCAGGAACAGGCCGTGGTTGACCTCGCCGGGGCGCAGGGTCCCGTACACGAAGAACGGGAGCGCCCCGGTGGCCGCCTCCCGCGACCGCTCGACCGATGTCATGGAGCCCCTCCCTCGGATCCGGCGCACCGCTGCGTGTCCGGTCCGGAGGTCCGGGCCACGCTGCGCCCCACCACCGTACGTGCGGATCCCCGGAAGGCCACCGCCCGGTGCCCGTGGACGGGCCGTGCGCCCGACGGCCGTCCGGGGCATCCGGTCACCCGGACGGAGCGGGTGGCCCGGATGGCCGCACGCTCGCCGTGACCTGCGAGGACGAGCGACGGCAGGGCACGGCGGCCCGTACCTGACGGGACATCAGCAGGCGCGTGGCGCGCGAGGCGGGTTTCCTCTGATGCACGACCCCGTGTCTCCAGGGAGAGTCCCATGCGCCGACGTACCGCACACGTGCTGACCGCGACCGCGCTGACCGCCGCCGCGTTCAGCGGCCCGGTCGCCGGCGCGGTCGCCGCCGCGGACCTGGGCATGGTGGGCTTCGCGCCCGGGGACTTCGCGGTGCTGGAGGTCTGGCCGAAGACCGCCGCCCCCGGTGCCACCGTCACCGTGAACACCACCGCCTGCGGTCCGGGCAGCCACGCCGACGGCGATGCCACCACGGTCGGCGGCGGACGGTTCAAGCTGGTCCCGGGCACCCACAAGGAGGTGGTCGTGGGGCAGTTCCAGGTGGCCCGCGGCACCCGGCCCGGCACCTACGACATCGGCGCGACCTGCGCGAACGGCAAGTTCGCGAACGGCGCCCTGGTGGTCACCGAGCGCGGCCCGCAGGGGCACGTCAACTCCGGGGTGGGCGGTGGCACGACCACCACCACCGACCCCGCCAAGATCGCGGCGGGAGCGGCCGTACTGGCCGCGACCGCCGTCGGCGGTACCTGGCTTCTGCGTCGCCGGGCGAGCGGCACGCGGAGCTGACGGACGCCCACCGCGGCTGCGGCCGCGGTCCGACCGGTACCGCCCCCCGTCGCCCGCCCCGCGAGGTCCCCCCGTTCGCGGGGCCGGGCGACGGCCAGTCACCTCGGACGGAAGGCGGAGGGGGTGCGCATGGCCGGCGACTTCCGCCCGACCGCCCGCCACGGGGGACTCGTCGCACTCGCCGCCTTCATCGGCATCTGGCTCGTGACCAGCGGCTCCCGGGAACCGGTGGGGCCACCGCTGCCCTCCCCCGCCGAGGCCCTGACCGCCGCCGGGACCATCGGCCCCGGCATCGCCCCGCTGCCCGGCTCGCCGCCCGGGCGGATCAGGATCCCCTCCATCCGGGTGGACGCCCCGCTGGTCGGGCTCGGGCTGGACCGGGCCGGCCACCTCGAAGTACCCCCGCCCGACCGGCGGGACCTCGCCGGCTGGTACCGCGAGGGCACCACCCCGGGCGCCACCGGCACCGCGGTGATCGCCGGGCACGTGGACGACGACGCCGGGCCGGGGGTCTTCTACCACCTGGGAGCGCTGCGCCGCGGCGCGGCGATCGAGATTCCGCGGGCGGACGGACGGACGGCGGTGTTCACGGTGCA
Source organism: Streptomyces sp. NPDC058880 (assembly GCF_042742535.1). NCBI lineage: Bacteria > Bacillati > Actinomycetota > Actinomycetes > Kitasatosporales > Streptomycetaceae > Streptomyces > Streptomyces sp. NPDC058880. The sequence goes on along the minus strand of NZ_JBHYMC010000018.1, from coordinate 9,253 downwards.
CGCGGTCGAGGTCCACGACGCCAAGGCCTTTCCGGACACCCGCGTGTACGGTCCTTCGTCCCGCGCCGAGCTGCGGGTGATCACCTGCGGCGGCGGCTTCTCACCGCGAACGGGCTACCGCGGCAACGTGGTCGTCTTCGCCCATCTCACCGGGACGTACTGACCGGCTCGGGCCGGTCAGCCCCACTGCTCCAGGCCGAGCTTGACCACCAACGCGCCGACCACGGTCAGCAGCACCCCGCGGACGAAGCCGCTGCCCTTCTTGAGCGCCATGCGCGCCCCGATCATGCCGCCGGCCAGGTTGAACACCGCCATCAGTGCGGCGAGCTGCCACAGCACCATGCCCTGGTAGGCGAACATCGCGAGCGCGCCCGCGTTGGTGCAGCAGTTGACGATCTTCGCGGTGGCGGAGGCGGCGACCAGGTCGAGGTGGAGCAGGGCCGTGAGCGCGAGCACCAGGAAGGTGCCGGTGCCCGGGCCGATGAGGCCGTCGTAGAAGCCGATGCCGAGGCCGGCGAGCGCGATGGCGAGCAGCACCCGGGCACGGCTGACGGGCGCGGTGGAGGGGGCGGTGCCGAAACCGGGCCGGAAGAGCACGAACCCGGCGACGATCACCAGCACCGCCATGATCATCGGGCGTAGCGCGTCCTTGCTGATGCCGCCGGCGAGTGCGGCGCCGCCCATCGATCCGGCGAGCGCCGCCAGGCCGATGCGGACGGCGAGCTTCACGTCCACCGGGGCCTTGCGGACGTACGTCACGGCCGCGCCGGCGGTACCGACGATGGCCACGGCTTTGTTGGTGCCGAGGACGGTGGCGGGGTGAGCGTTGGGCAGGCCCAGCAGGAGCGCGGGCAGAAGCAGCAGGCCACCGCCGCCCACCACTGCGTCGATCCAGCCGGCCGCCGCGGCGGCCACGCACAGCACGATGATCATGGTTGTTGATATGTCAGGCACGAACCGACTCTATGGAGCTGTCAGTGCAACGACCATTCAATTCCCCGAAACTTGCGCAAAGGTTGAGCTTCGCCCGGTCGGGACCCGGTCCGGGGCCACCGGAGCGGCCGGGTCCACGACCGCCGTGAGCACGCTGGCGGCCAGCACACCGGCCACCCCCAGCCCGGCCGCGAGCCGCCCCGCCGGGGGTACCCGGGCCAGGGCGGCCAGCGCGGTCCCCACCGGTGAGAGTCTGCGTGGTTTGCGGTGCCGCGCGGCGGGCGCGGGAGCCGTACCTCCGACGGGCACGGGCAAGGCGATGTGCAGCGGGTGGCGCATGGGGCGGCAACTCCTCGGGGACGCGGGGAACGGCAGGACATGGGGAACGGCGGGACGCGGCGGGCAGCGGGAACGTCAGGACGCGCAGGGCAGCGGGAACGGCAGGACGCGCAGGGCGGCGGGGAACGACACCGGCGCAGGTCGGGGCGGAGCGGGCGGAACGCACCCGCCCGGCTCACAAGCTGAAGCACTCCGAATGGATCCGCCCGAGCGGCACTCCGGCCCGCAGCAGTGCGGCCCGGGTCGCCTCCGTCATCCCCGGCGGCCCGCACAGGTAGACGTCGTGCTCGGCCAGGTCGGGCACCAGTGCGGCCAGTGCCTGCGGGGCCAGCGGGTCGTAGGCCCCGCCCGACGGCCCGAGCAGGTAGTGCAGCCCGGCCTGCCGCTCGGCCGCGATGGCCTCCAGCTCCGCGCGCAGCACCAGGTGCTCCTCGGCGCCGGCCCGGTAGAGCAGGGTGATGTCCCCGGGACCGCCCGGCAGCGTCTCGAACAGCGCCCGCATCGGGGTGATCCCGACCCCGCCCGCGATCAGCACCACCTGGGGCCGGGTCCGCCGGGCCGCGGTCAGCGCGCCGAACGGCCCGGTGGCGAGGACCCGCGTACCGGGGCGCAGCCGTCGGATCCGGCGGGAGTGGCCGCCGAGGCCCTTGACGGTGATCCTCAGCGTGTCCCCGCGCACCGGCGCGGACAGGGAGAACGGCAGCGCGGTCGGCCACAGCCCCCGCTGCAGGAACCGCCAGCGCAGGAACTGGCCCGGCTCCGCACGCAGTTCCGCCAGGCGCTCGCCCCGGACGACGACCGAGACGACCCCCGGCCCCTCGGAGCGGACCTCCGCGACCCGCAGCGCGTGCCGCAGGGCCTGCCGCACGGGGACCACGGCGCGATACCAGATCAGCAGCACGGCGACGAGGCTGTGGGCGAGCGCCCAGAACCAGGCCGCGGCCACGAGATCCGGCCCGGCGAGCTGGTGCCCGAAGCCGAGGGCGGCGGCGAGGTATACGAGCAGGTGCACCCCACGCCAGGTTTCGTACGGCATCCGGCGGCGTACGGCCCGGGCGGAGGTCGCACCGACCGCGGCCAGCAGGACGCTCCCGGCCGCCGCGGCGGCTATGGCGGGGTAGCCGAGCAGTTCCCGGACGGCACGGACCAAGTCCGCACCCGTGTGCACGGCGTACCCGAGCAGGGCGAAGAGTCCGTGTCCGAAGCAGAGGAGCAGGACGTGACGGCCCCCCAGGGCGTGCCAGCGAGCGAGCAGGTCGGCACCGACCCCGTGTTCGACCGCGGGCACCCGGGCCATCAGGAACAGCAGCACCAGCACCCCGTATCCGGCGAGCAGACCGGTGAGGTGCGCAGCGGTGGCGAAGAGCGCGTCGGGCCGCGCCGAAGGCCGGACCTGCACCGCCCAGAGCAGGAACACCACCCCCGCCCCACCCAGGATTCCACCCCTGACCAGCACCGCAGCATCTCGCATGCAGGTCACGCTAAGGGCGCCGGGAGCGGCCGCGAGGGCCTTTAAGACGGCCTTGAGGCAGCCCTCACCGACCCTTAAACCGGGCGCTGAGGTCGGCGTTCCGTCCGGGTAACAACAGCGATGCGGCGGGGAAACAGCGGCCGCGCACCCTCATGGCATGACCCCGGAAAAACGTGTGGTGGTGATCGGCGGCGGCCTCGCGGGCCTGCGTCTCGCGGACCGGCTGGGCCCGGCCGCGACGGTGACCGTCCTCGGCGAGGAGTCCCGCGTCCCGTACAACAGGGTCCTGCTCGCCGAGGTACTGGCGGGCCGGTACGCCCCGGAGGTGACCGCCCTCCCGGCCCCCGGCCCAGCACTGCGGCGTGGAGTCCGCGCGGTGCGGATCGACCGGGCGGAGCGGGCCGTGCACTGCGACGACGGCACAGTGGCCGCGTACGACACGCTGGTGCTGGCCACCGGTTCGAACGCGGTGCTCCCCCCGCTGCGCGGGCTGTTCGAGCCGGGGGGACGGGAGCTCCCGGACGGGGTGCACGCCTTCCGCACCATGGACGACTGCCTGGCCCTCTCGGCGGCCGTGCGCCCCGGGGTGCGGGCGGTGGTGATCGGCGGGGGCCTGCTGGGCGTCTCGGCCGCCCGGGCGCTCGCCGCACGCGGGGCGGTGGTGGTCCTCGCCCAGCAGGGCGAGCGCCTGATGGAACGCCACCTCGATGTCGAAGCCTCCGCCCTGCTGGCCACGCATCTGACCGAGCTCGGCGTGGAGATCCACACCGAATGCCGGGTCCGCGGCCTGACGACGACCGGGCCTGCCGCAACACGGCGCGGCGCGGACACCCCGCGCCGGGCCACCGGCGTCGAACTCGCCGACGGCTACCGGCTGGAGGCCGACGTCGTCGTGCTCGCCTGCGGCGTACGCCCCCGCACCGGCCTCGCCGAGGCCGCCGGCCTGGACGTGCGGACCGGCATCGTGGTCGACGACCACCTGCGCACCAGCGACCCCCGCATCCACGCCGTCGGCGACTGCGCCGAGCACGCCGGACAGGTGTACGGCCTGGCCGGCGCCGCCCTGGAGCAGGCCGACGCGCTCGCCTCCGTCCTCACCGGGGCCCCCGCGCCGTACACCGGCACCCGCGCCCTGACCCGCCTCACCCTCGGCGGAGCCGACGACCGCGCCCTGGACCTCGCCGCCTTCGGCGAGACCACTCCCCGCCCCGGCGACGACGTGGTCCGTCTCGCCGACGGCACCCGGCGGACCTACCGCAAGGTCGTCCTGCGCGGCGACCGCCTCGTCGGCGGGGTACTGCTCGGCGAGCTCTCGACCGTGGGCGCCCTCGCCCGCACCTGGGAGGGCGGGGAACCACCGCACGACCTGTTCCACCTGCTCACCGACGACGGAGGCCACTGACATGACCGAGCCCTCGCCCACGATCGTGCTCATCGGGCACGGCATGGTCGGCCAGCGCTACCTCGAAGCGCTCGCCGAGCGCGGGGTCACCGCCACGCACCGGATCACCGTGCTCTGCGAGGAGCCGCGGCCCGCCTACGACCGCGTGCACCTGACCTCGTACTTCTCCGGCAGCGCCCCCGAGGACCTGTCCATGACGCCTGCCGGGTTCATGGAGCAGCACGGCATCGCCCTCCACCTCGACGACCCGGCCGAGTGCATCGACCGTGCCGCGCGCACCGTCACCTCCCGCTCGGGGCGCGTCTTCCCGTACGACGTGCTGGTCCTCGCGACCGGCAGCTACCCCTTCGTGCCGCCCGTGCCGGGGAAGGACGCCCCCGGCTGCTTCGTCTACCGCACGATCGAGGACCTCCTGGCCATCGAGGAGTACGCGAAGGGCAGGGCCAGCGGTGCGGTCGTGGGCGGCGGCCTCCTCGGGCTGGAGGCCGCCGGCGCCCTCCAGGGACTCGGCCTGGCCACCCGCATCGTCGAGTTCGCCCCGCGCCTGATGCCCGTCCAGGTCGACGAGGGTGGGGGCGCCGCCCTGCTGCGCACCATCGAGTCCATGGGCCTCACCGTCCACACCGGTGTCGGCACCCAGGAAGTGGTGACCGGCGAGGACGGCCGCGTCAGCGGAATGCGGCTCTCCGACGGCTCCACCGTCGACACCGACCTCGTCGTCTTCTCCGCCGGCGTCCGCCCCCGCGACCAGCTCGCCCGCGAGGCCGGGCTGGACGTCGGCGAGCGCGGCGGTATCGCGGTCGACGCCCGCTGCCTGACCTCCGACCCTCGCGTCTACGCCATCGGCGAGTGCGCCCTCGCCGTCGACGGCCGCGTCTACGGCCTGGTCGCCCCCGGCTACGAGATGGCCGAGACCGCCGCCGACGACCTGCTGGGCCGGGGGAAGGAGTTCACCGGGGCCGACCTCTCCACCAAGCTGAAGCTGCTCGGCGTGGACGTCGCCTCCTTCGGGGACGCCCACGGCAGCGCCCCCGGCAGCCTGGACGTCGTCTGGTCCGACTCCCGCTCCGGCGTCTACAAGAAGCTGGTGGTCTCCCCCGACGGGGTCCTCCTCGGCGGTGTCCTGGTCGGCGACGCCGACGCGTACGGCCTGCTGCGCCCGCTCACCGGCAGCGTCCCGCCCGTCGCCCCCGAGCAGCTGGTCCTGCCGGCGGGCGTCGGCGCGCCCGCCGCACTCGGCCCGTCGGCCCTGCCCGACCACGCAGTGATCTGCTCCTGCCACAACGTCACGAAGAAGGCCGTCACCGCCTGCTCCACCCTGTCCGAGGTCAAGAAGTGCACCAGGGCGGGCACCGGCTGCGGTTCCTGCGTCAAGGTGATCGGGCAGCTGCTCCCGGCCGCTGCCGACCCGGGACTGTGCGGCTGCTTCCCGTACACCCGGGCCGAGCTCTACGAGATCGTCCGCACCCGCCGGCTCACCTCCTACGAACAGATCCTCGACGGCCACGGGCGCCCCGGGGCCCGGGGCGGCGACGGCTGCGAGGTCTGCAAGCCGGCGGTCGGCTCGATCATCGCCTCGCTCGCGCCCACGCTCGGCGCCAGCGGCTACGTCCTGGACCGGGAGCAGGCCGCCCTCCAGGACACCAACGACCACTTCCTGGCGAACATGCAGCGCAACGGCTCGTACTCGGTCGTGCCGCGGATCCCCGGCGGTGAGATCACCCCCGACAAGCTGATCGTGATCGGCGAGGTGGCTCGCGACTTCGGCCTCTACACGAAGATCACCGGTGGGCAGCGGATCGACCTGTTCGGTGCGCGCGTGGACCAGCTCCCGCGGATCTGGGCGCGGCTCGTCGACGCCGGTTTCGAGTCCGGGCACGCCTACGGGAAGGCCCTGCGGACGGTGAAGTCCTGCGTGGGGCGGACCTGGTGCCGTTACGGCGTCCAGGACAGCGTCCGGATGGCCATCGACCTGGAGCTGCGCTACCGGGGACTGCGCGCCCCGCACAAGCTCAAGTCGGCGGTGTCCGGCTGCGCCCGCGAGTGCGCGGAGGCGCAGAGCAAGGACTTCGGGGTGATCGCGACGGCGAGCGGCTGGAACCTCTATGTGGGCGGCAACGGCGGCGCCACCCCGCGCCACGCCGACCTCCTCGCCCAGGACCTGTCGGACGCGGAACTGATCCGGCTGATCGACCGGTTCCTGATGTTCTACATCCGTACCGCCGACCGGCTGGAGCGCACCTCGACCTGGCTGGAGCGGCTGGAGGGCGGCCTCGACCACCTGCGGGATGTGGTCGTGCACGACTCGCTGGGGCTGTGCGCGGAGCTGGAGTCGCTGATGGCCGACCACGTGGCGCACTACCGGGACGAATGGGCCGAGACGCTCCAGGACCCGGAGCGGCTGCGCAGGTTCGTCTCCTTCGTGAACGCGCCCGGCGCCCCCGACCCGACCGTGAAGTTCGTCCCCGAGCGCGGCCAGGTCAAGCCCGACCTGGCTGTCCTGACCATAGGAGGTGCCGTCCGATGACCGTGGAACTGCAAGTGGCGCAGGGCTGGCTGACGGTGTGCGAGCTGTCGGCGCTCATCCCCGGGCGCGGGGTGGCCGCGCTGCTGCCCGACGGAAGCCAGGCCGCGGTGTTCGTCGACCGCGCGGGGCGTGCGTACGCCATCGGCAACCAGGACCCCTTCACCGGCGCGCAGGTGCTCTCCCGCGGCCTGGTGGGGGCGGCGGCGGGCCGACCCTTCGTGGCCTCCCCGCTGCTCAAGCAGCGCTTCGACCTGGAGACGGGGCGCTGCCTGGACGACGGGGAGGTGGCGGTCCGCACCTACCCGGTGCGGACCGCGGCGACCTCCTGAGGGTGGGAGCGTTCGGCCGGTCAGTCCTGCTTCCGGACCACGGCCGGGTCCATCCACATGATCTGCCAGGTGTGGCCGTCGAGGTCGTCGAAGGTGCGCCCGTACATGACGCCGTGGTCCTCGGCCGGACGGGGTTCGATGGCGCCGGCCGCCAGGGCCCCGTCCACCAGCTCGTCGACGGCGGTGCGGCTCGCGGCGCTCAGGCAGAGCAGGACCTCGGAGGTCTTCGCGGCGTCCGCGATCTCCTTGTGGGTGAAGTCCTTGTAGCGGGCCTCGGTGAGGAGCATCGCGACGATGGTGTCGCTGATGACCATCGAGGCGCAGTTCTCGTCGGTGAACTGGGCGTTGAAGGAGTAGCCCAGCGTGCCCCAGAAGGCCTTGCTGGCGTCCAGGTCCTTGACGGGCAGGTTGACGAAGATCATGGTCGCGGACATCGGGGTCCCTCTCTCGTGCTGCTCGCGTGCTGCTCGGTCGATGCTTTCGAGAGGTGGACCGCGGGGCCGCGGGAAACTCATCGGCGCGCGGGATCTTTTTCCCGGTGCACGGAGCGATGTGGACGGGGCCCGCTCCCCGGGTCCGGCGATCCGGCGCCCCGTAGCGGGTGGGGCACACGGTCCCGCCGTGGATCATTTCGCGCCACCGCGCGCGGGCACCTCCTAAACCCCGGCGCGCCAAACAGGCCGGAACTGGTCGGTGAGGAGCACCGGTCGGACCGCAGCCCGGGGCACGGGGCGCGGCGGGCTTCGCGGACGCGGCGCAGTGCGAACACCGTCCGTCGCCCGGATCCGGGGCACGGCATTCCGGCCGCGCGGACCCCGCGGAGGTCCGGAAGGCCTTCGGGAAAGGAAGCCCCGGGCGCCCGGGAAATCCTCGCGGGAGGATTGAACTCCGAGCGGTCGCCCGGGCGTAATGAGGATTTGGCGCCACGTCAACTGGCGTCTCCTAGGTTCCTCGACGCGTGCGACCCGCGTCCGACCGGCCGCGGGGCCTTCCTCCCACAGGAGTGACCGTGGAACGTCGTACCTTCCTGCGCGGCGCAGTGATCGGTTCGTCGGCCGCCGCCTTCGGCGGCACGTTGATGCGGGGAGCGGCCTACGCGGCGCCCGCGCAGCCCGGTGCCGGCCCCTACGGGGCGCTGGGCGCCGCCGACGCCAACGGCATCATGCTCCCGAGCGGTTTCACCAGCCGGGTGATCGCCCGCTCCAGCCAGACCGTCGCCGGTACCTCGTACACCTGGCACAGCGCCCCCGACGGCGGTGCCTGCTACGCCGACGGCGCGGGCTGGATCTACGTGTCGAACTCGGAGATCAACCCTTCCGGCGGCGCGAGCGCGGTGAGGTTCAACTCCTCCGGCACCATCACCGGCGCCTACCGGATCCTGTCGAACACCCGGCAGAACTGCGCGGGCGGCAAGACCCCGTGGAACACCTGGCTGTCCTGCGAGGAGGTCGACCGCGGCTTCGTCTACGAGACCGACCCGTACGGCGTGAACGCCGCCGTCCAGCGGCCGGCGATGGGCCGCTTCAGGCACGAGGCAGCCGCCGCGGACCCGGTCCGGCAGGTGATCTACCTGACGGAGGACGAGACGAGCGGCTGCTTCTACCGCTTCATCCCCACCACCTGGGGCAACCTCTCCTCCGGCACCCTCCAGGTCCTCAAGGCCGGAACGGCCACCTCCGGCTCCTTCACCTGGCAGAACGTCCCCGACCCGGACGGCTCCCCGAAGGCGACCCGCAGCCAGGTCTCCGGCTCCAAGAAGTTCAACGGCGGCGAGGGCTGCCACTACGCCAACGACACGGTCTGGTTCACCACCAAGGGCGACAACAGGGTCTGGCAGATCAACCTCACGAACAACACCTACGAGCTCGCCTACGACGACTCGCTCGTGCCCGGCGGCGCGGCCCCGCTGACCGGCGTGGACAACGTCACCGGCTCCTCGTACGGCGACCTCTACGTCGCGGAGGACGGCGGCAACATGGAGATCTGCGTGATCACCCCGGACGACGTGGTGGCGCCCTTCCTGCGGGTCACCGGGCAGTCCTCCTCGGAGATCACCGGCCCGGCCTTCTCCCCCGCCGGGAATCGGCTCTACTTCTCCAGCCAGCGCGGTACGAGCGGCAGCTCCTCCGGCGGCATCACCTACGAGGTGACGGGGCCGTTCCGGGTGTAGGGCGCGTTGCGGGGTACCGGGGCGGAACCCCGGGCACCGGTGCCGCGCCCGCACCACCGGCCGCACCCCGGCGGGTTCGACC